>JADFZT010000021.1 GCA_015232395.1 Magnetococcales bacterium
CTCCGGAGCCAAAGGTCAGAGGTTCGAATCCTCTACCGCGCGCCAGTTTTTCCTCTGCAGTTTCAAGACGTTGCTCCCTTGCCAGAAGCTTCATCCATCTGAGTAAACCGCCTGAGCCAACCGCGCTTCTATCTGAAAAAAATGGGCCCGCTTTCCTGACTTGTCATCCACCGCATTATTTGGCGTTAATCTTCAAGCTGGAACCCTCGGGTTTAGCTACCCCCATGCGTTTCATCTTTTTCCACAACCCAACGCGCGAAATGCCCAACACCTTGGCAGCCTGACTCTGATTGTTTCCGGTTTCGGCCAGGGCTGTCAGGATGAGTCGTTTTTCCAAGGCTGCCACTTGCCGGGAAAGATCCATGGAATGGGGCTCGGTGGATGGCTCGGGTAAGCCGGAGTGAGCGAATTGCAGATCTTGGGCCTCAATGGTGATTATGGTTCCCACCCGTGGTGCTAATGCGGCCGCTGCGCGCAACAGGTTTTGCAACTCCCGGACATGGCCATGCCAGGGGCGCGCCATGAGCCAGCCCAAGGAGGCAGAGGAAAGGCGGAAAGTCTCTTTTTTGCCAGAGAGGCGATTGAGAAAGGCTTGAGCCAGTGGCGGGATGTCTTCAATTCGTTCATTGAGACCCGGCGTTCGGACGATGACCCCCTTGATTCGATAATAGAGATCCTCCCGGAACGCTCCCGTTTGGACCATCGCCTCCAGATTCTGATGGGTGGCGCAAACCACCCGCACATCGGCTGATCGTTCGGTTTGCCCACCGACGGGACGAAAACATCCTTCTTGTAGAAACCGCAGTAACTTAACCTGCATGGGTGGACTCATCTCGCCGACCTCATCCAGAAACAGCGTCCCCGCCGCCGCAGCCTCAATAAGCCCCGCCCGATCCTGATTCGCACCCGTAAAGGCCCCTCTCACATGGCCGAACAGTTCATTTTCCAACAGCTCCGCAGGAATGGCTCCGCAATGGACCGCAATAAATGGACGGTCGCGGCGTGGACTGCCATCATGCAGGGCTCGGGCGGTCAACTCCTTTCCGGTTCCGCTGGGTCCGAGGATCAAGATGCTGATGTCGGTGGGGGCGATGCGGCGAATCAACTCCCGTAAATTTTTGATCGCCTCGCTGTTGCCGATAATGCCCATCTCATCATCGCTGTGCGCGCGCTTTCGCAACTGCCGAACCTCCCGCTCCAAGGCGTTTTTTTCCAAGGCGCGACCAATGACGATACGGAGTAAATCCGGGTCCAGGGGCTTGCCGAGAAAATCCCATGCCCCATGCTCAACGGCCAGCAGGGCATTTTCCCGATCCGCGTGGCCGGTGGTCACGATCACCGGGACGCCCGAAAACCGGGGAATAAGCGCCATGCCCGCCGCCACCGAATGATCCGGCGGCATCACCAGATCCAAGACCACCAGGTCTGGCAGCGCTGTTTGATGTTGGCCCAAAGCGGTCTCGGGGTCGCCTGCTTCCATCACTTCATGTCCCAAATCACGCAGCCAGCTCGCGCACAGATTGCGAAAGGCTGAATCATCGTCCACCAATAAAATGCGTCCCTTGTCCGCCATGTTCACCTCTGCATCCCGGTATTCGTTTTAAGCCTCTGGAAAGGAGAGCTTGAAGCAGGTGTTCCATCCCGCCCGCTCCGTCAACTGAATGCGCCCACCATGGGCCTCCATGATGCGGGCCACGATGGCCAAGCCCAACCCGGTTCCACCTTCAAAACGGGAGACAAAAGGCGAAAAAATCCGCTCACGAATGTTGTCGGGGATGGGAGCGCCTTGATTACATAGAAACAGGAGTCGCTCTCCTGCCCGCTCTTGTGCCTCAAGACGTATTCCGGGTTCGTGTCCTGGTTGTGCCTTGAGCGCAGCCGTGGCATTCGTGAGTAAATTGATCATGATTTGTCCAAATCGGCGCGGGTCGGCGTTCAGGGTCATCTCCGGGGGAATGGCACGCTCCACCATTAATCCCGGAAAGGCGGATAAGGCGTTGTCCAAAGCAGGGTTCAACTGGATGAGCCGGGGCGAAACTTGCCAGGATTTGGAATAATCCAACAGGTCGCCGATCAAAATATCCATACGGCCCAGTTGACGTTGAATTTCCCCCTTGGTCGATTCAGGGGCTTGGGCTGCGGCCATGGCCACCACGTTCAAGGGGTTTCTCAACTCATGGGCCACGGTGGCGGCGAGGAGTCCCAGTTCAGTCAAGTGGGCCTCTCTTTCTCGCAACCGCGCCTCCTCAGCGGCTTGGCGCGTCCGTTCCATGTGCCCAACCGATTCGCTGACGATCCGTCCAAACAGCTCCGCTGCCATGCGGGGTCCGGGGGGCGCCTCCTGCCAACCGCTCAAAGTTGACCTCCAGGATTGTCCCTCGGGATGACAGACAATGGCTGGTGTGGTGGGGAGCGAGGCATCCTCACTTGTCGGCGATGGGCTCACAGCAACCATGACAGGCATGCGTAGATGGTTCGATAGGATGCGCTGCGCGGTCGCTTCCAATGATGGGCAGTCGGTGCATTCGGACAGTTCTGTCGTCCAGCGTTGGACTTGCCAATCATCCAGTTGTCCCCCCGGATAGATGATCCGGTTGGCGAGGCGGCGAATGGCGTCTATCAGGAAAAACGCCGCCGTCAGGGAGAGAAATTGAAAGATCCACGCCCGGGGGAGCAGGTCGTTTGTTCCGGCTCCGTTATCCGAGGCGGCAAAAATGGCGAGCAGGGCCATTGTCGCAACCGTGAGGGGAACGCTCAGAAGCAACCATGCCACGGCGCGGCGCGCCCAGATGTTGACCTCCATCACCTGATAGCGCAGTAGACCAAAGGCCAAAAGAATGGGATATCCCGGTAGCAGCAGGACCGGATAGGGGAATAGATTCCAACCCACAGAGGTGAACAATAAACCGGAAATGGCGAAAAATCCCCAGAGGGAGGCCATGATCACCGTTTGAATTTGTCGGCGTTGCCCGGGCGTTGCGTGATACCACACCCTGAACAGTCGGCCTTGCCCCAAGGCTGTCAAACCAATGGTAACCGCCACCATGAACCAACCTGACGAGGAAAGTTCCACTCCCCCTGGCAGCCCGGCCAAAACCATGGGTTTTCCTACCCCCGCAGACCAACTCCACAGGGTTGTGAGCAATCCCGCCCCATAGCCTGCCCCCACAATGAGTTTTTCATTGGCGGCAGGGTTCCGGTTCGTGCAGTAGCGATAGGCAAAATGGTTGAACAGGGCTGCTACGAATGGCGACCCTCCCACCAGCAGAAGCCCCACATGCTGGCTTTTTTCTCCCGGAATGGAGACCAGCCAAAAACCGCAAACGCCCACCAAAGTTCCCACTAAATAGCGCACAAGATGGGGAGCGCTTGGGGTTGATGCCGCTTTACGCCAAACAGCAAATGACAGCAGTGCACACAGCGCCACTGAGCCTGCCAATGCGCCATGGTATGCGACATTCAAAAAGGACATGGGCAGAACCTTTGCAGGAGTTAACCCTGGTTAGCGAACTGGGATTGCAGCATGTTAACAAAGTTAGCCATTTATTGAAACAATGAAGAAAAAACACTGCGAACACAGTCTGTTATCGTTTGGTCTGCGGATTGCCATAATAGATGTCAATGGAAACCACCTTTGGCTGAAGGAGATCACATGAATGTCTGGACGTTTTTTCTGTTGCAGATGGCGATTTCGCTTTTTATCAGTGGCGTTGTTGTTTTCGTTTTGTCTCCGGCGCTTCGACCGATTCTCGCCGATATATGTGGGGCGGATCACCGTGCCCGTTTTTGGGTGACCTATTCAAACGTCATGATGGTTTTGGTCCCGCTTCTCGTGGTCATTTTTATGGGTGAGCTTCAGTATAGTGAAGAGAGAACGCTTATTTTGCTCAAGCGGGCTCTGGGTGGAACAATCGCAGGATTGATTGTCACCCTGATTATCATGAGCCGACAGATTACCCGGTCAATCGCTCCCGATCAGCCAAACGAGCTTCCTGGCTTGTTGCCGCCCACGCCTGCCAAAACGAGCGAAAATACGAACTCGGGCATATCGTCATGAAGGTGCTTATCGTCGGGGCGAGCGGCTTTATCGGTAGTCGATTGGTCAGAAAATTTGCCGCAAAGGGACATCCAGTGATCTGCTGCGGCCGCCATGTGGAGGGTCTGCATCGCCAGTTTCCCCAGTTGTTATCCATCCCGGTGGACTTTGGTCGGGATGGTCTGGATGACTGGCTCTCCCGTTTGGGCGGTGTGGATTTGGTGATCAATGCAGCGGGGGTGATCGGGGATGGTTCTGGCAATCCCATGGACGCTGTCCACACCACCGGCCCCCAGGCTCTGTTTGAAGCGTGTATGAAGGCTGGCGTCAAACAGGTGATCCAGATATCGGCGTTGGGGGCGGATCCAGCCGGAGCCACTCGATATTACCGCTCCAAAGGAAGCGCTGACGCTTTTCTGGCTGGAGTTGACCCCCCCCGCAAGCAACTCAGGTGGACGATCATTCGTCCCTCTGTGGTGGTGGGACGGGGCGGTGGCAGTCATGGCCTTTTTGCTTCCATGGCGGCGTGGCCACTGATGCCGCGTTTGGGTCAAGGGCGCTGGCGGGTTCAACCCATTCATGTGCTCGATTTGGTGGAACTGGTTTATGCCATCGCCTTGGATAATGGCCCAATCCCTCCACAGATTGAAGCAGCGGGTGCCGAACCGTTAACCACCGATGGCCTGACCGCCATTTTTCGGCAATGGCTTGGCCTGAAACCCGGACGGTTTATGACCATCCCGACGAAGTTCTTGATTTTTGCAGGATGGGTTGGTGACCGTCTGCCCTTGGGACCGCTCAACAGCGACGCCCTGGCCATGCTCATGGGCGACAATGTCCGCTCCACCTCAGAACCGGTAAATCCGGATGGCTGCCAACCGCGCTCCCTGGAGCTGGCCATGTTGGAGGAACCCGCCACCGAAGCAGATCTTTGGCAAGCGCGCCTGTTTCATCTGCGACCTTTGCTGCGCTGGGTGCTGGGGCTGTTTTGGATCGCTTCCGGCCTGATTCCCATTCTTATCCATAGTGCCCAATCAGAAGGATATGCCCTGCTTGAACGCCTTGACCTGACGGGAGGGTGGGCGGATGCAACCCTGTACGGAGCGGCGGCGTTGGATGTTCTCCTGGGAGGACTGCTGTTGGCCTCATTCAAAGTTCGTTTGGTTGGCGGTGTTCAGATTTTCGCTACCCTCTTTTTTTCCGCCATCATCATCGCTTCCATGCCGGAATTTTTATGGCATCCCTTTGGCTCCCTGACAAAAAACATCCCCCTCATCGCAGCAACGGCGATCATGATGATTCTGGAGGAGTAGGCCCATGGATTATCTGGTTTTAAAATATATTCACATCATCAGCGCCACACTGCTCTTCGGCACGGGGTTGGGTACGGCCTTTCAGATGGTTCGGGCCTATTTCAGCCACGATGTCCGAGCCATTGCGGCGGTTTCACGGAGTGTGGTTCTGGCCGATTGGATTTTTACCGCCCCTGCGGTGGTTGTCCAACTGGTTACCGGTGGCTGGATGATGTGGCTGATGGACTATCCCCTGATGACTGGATGGCTGATGGCTGCCTTGATTTTGTACGTGATTGTTGGGGTCTGTTGGCTGCCTGTGGTTTGGCTTCAGATCCGAATGGAACGCATGGCTGCCAAGGCGATGACTGCTGGCGAGGCGTTGCCGCCTCTTTACCATCGTTATTTTCGAATCTGGTTTGTTTTGGGATGGCCCGCTTTCCTGTCGGTGCTGGTTATCTTCTATCTGATGGTTTTCAAGCCGGAGATCTCTATTTAGGAGAATAGGCCATGCGCATCCTCATGACGGGTGCTGGGGGCAACCTCGGTTCACTCCTTGCCCGGCATCTGCTCCATCATACCAACCACTCTCTCAACTTGATGGTTCACCGGAACCCTTTGCCAGCAGATTTGGCGAGCAACAACAGAGTTGGCGTCTTCAAATGTGATTTATCCAAACCGAAGACCCTGGAGGCCTCCTGCCGAGGATGTGACGCCATCATTCATTTCGGCAGCGTGTTGTTTGCTCCCCGACCGGAACGACACTTTCCCCTCACCAACACCCAAAACAGTGTCAACATGATTGATGCTGCCATAAGGGCAGGCGTTGAAAGGTTCATCCTTGTCAGTTTTCCTCATGTGGAGGGGGCAACCAGTCAGGATGATCCGTGTATCGGGCGTGTGGACCGAAGACCCGTCAGCATCCACGCAAAAACGCGATTGGAGGCTGAAAAATATCTGCTGCGCAAGGGAGAGGAAACCGGCTTGCGCGCCATCTCCCTACGTCCGGGCATGATCTATGGATCGGAGGTGCTGATGATCGAGTTTGCCCGCAAGTTGGCGCGCTTCGGCCTGCTTGGGGTCTGGAATAATGAGACGCCGGTGCATCTTCTCTCTCTGGCTGACTTTAACGCCTGCTGCCAGGCCGCACTGGAAAAACCGGAAGCTGTTGGCGTCTATCCATTGGGCGATGACGCCCCCACCACGTTACAGGCATTTATGGATGAGTCTTGCCGCCACCTGGGACTTCAAAAGCCTTGGCGACTCCCAGAAGCGGCTTTTTTTGCCGCTGCGTGGGCTTCTGAATCCATGGCAACCCTCTTTGGAACCAAAACGCCGTTGACCACTGATTTTATTCGTATTGGACAGGTGCCCTATTTTTGCGATACCTCCCGCATGCGACGGGACCTAATACCCGTTTTACGCCATGCCTCTTTTCGGGATGCTTTGTTTACTCTGGAGAAAAACTGAACCATCCAGTCTAGCGTGGTGATGTTGGCGCTCTGGGTAAGGTGGGTGAATGCTGGGTGTGGCCGGTTCGAGGTGGGCCATAAAATATCAGGGGTGCTGGGGGATTATCTCCCAGCCGGGTGTGGGCAGCGCCCACGGTTGTGATCTTGAATTTGCTTTTCCCATCCGAATAATGTGGCATCCAATCCCCCATTTTTTCAATTAAATCTTCCTTCTCTCCAAGCTGTTCCCAGTTGTCCTGGGTGATTGGTTATTGCATCCTCAGGCGCCATGGTAAGATGTGCGTCCCCTGTGGAGAAAGAGATGCAAAAAAACCCCACCATAGCAACGACCATCGATGGCACCCCGGTTTCCTTCCCGGCAGGCACCCTTTTGCTTCAAGCAGCCAAGAGCCTGGGCCGGGAAATTCCGACCCTCTGCCACTCCGACCGATTGCAACCCTGCGGCAGCTGTCGGATCTGTCTGGTGGAGGAGGTGGGGGCGGGATATGTGCCTGCTTGCGCCACTGAGATCAGAGAGGGCGCCCGCTATGTGACCACATCGGTGGCGCTTGATCAGATTCGGCGCGGCATCCTGGGGATGATCCTGCGTCGCCATCCCCTCCACTGCCGGGGGTGCAGGGTGGATGGGCGCTGCCAGTTGCAAAGGGTGGCCATTCAGCTGGGCTTTTCTCCGGATGGTCAAGCTGGGGGAAGCTTGTCAGAAATCGATACCCGCCATCCCATGATTCACCGCCATCACGATCTATGCATCCAGTGCGGTGTGTGTGTGAGGGCCTGCCACGAAATTCAGGGGCAGGATGTCCTGGGTATGGCCGGGCGCGGGGAAGGGATGCGGGTGGTGGCGGGTGGGGATCTCTCCCTGGAGGAGGCCGGTTGTGTCTCCTGTGGGCAGTGTCTCTATGAGTGCCCGACAGGGGCTTTGCAGGCAGGGGATCAAACTCGTCCTGGAAGTTTCGACCGGGAGGTGACCACCACCTGTGGCTACTGTGCGGTAGGGTGTCGGCTGCGGGTGCAGGTCAAGGAAAATCGGATTGTGGGAATGGAGCCGGATCTGGACGGTTCTGCCAACCGGGGACACGCTTGTGTGAAGGGGCGGTTTGGATTCCAGTTTGTCGAAGCCCCGGATCGCCTTCGCTTGCCTTTGATCCGTCAGCCGGATGGCACGTTTCGGGAGAGTGGCTGGGAGGAAGCCCTGGATCTGGTTGCCCGGCGTTTTATGGATATTCGGCAGCGGGAGGGGGGGCGTGCATTGGGGGTGGTGAGTTCGGCCCGCTGCACCAATGAAGAAAACTATCTTCTGCAAAAAATGGCTCGGGTGGTGTTTGGCACCAACAATATCGACAACTGCGCCCGGGTTTGCCACTCCCCATCCGCCTTTGCCTTGGGAGAAGCCTTGGGCACGGGAGCGGGCACCAACAGCTTTGAGGATGTGGAACGCTCGGACGTATTGCTGCTTGTCGGGGCTAATCCGACCGAAGCGCACCCGGTGTTTGGAGCCCGCATTAAACAGGCGGTTCGCCAAGGGTGTCGGCTGATCGTCATCGATCCACGCAACACTGAACTGGCACGCCTGGCCGATATCCATATTCCCCTGCGACCAGGATCCAATGTGCCGGTGATCAACGCCATGCAGTCGGTATTGATCGAAGAGGAATTATTCGACGAAGCCTTTATCCGAAAGCATGCCGAGGGCTTTGAAGCGATTCAGGATGGATTGCAGGGGTGTACCCCGGAATGGGCAGGGGAACATGCGGGGGTTGATGGGGCGTTGATCACCCAAGCCGCCCGTCTTTACGCCTCGGGGAAAGCGTCGCAAATATTGTGGGGGTTGGGGATTACGGAGTCGTGTCAGGGCACGGTGGCCGCCTTTGGTTTGATCAATCTGGCCATCATGACCGGCAATCTGGGACGCCCCGGGACCGGGTCCAGCCCCATTCGGGGACAAAACAATGTCCAGGGTGCGTGCGATATGGGGGCGTTGCCCAATGTTTTCAGTGACTATCAATCGGTCACGGATGGCGCCGCACGAAAACGTCATCAAGCCGTGTGGGGGGTGACACCTCCCGATCAGGTCGGGTTGAAAATGCCGGAAATGTTGGCCGCTGCCAGGGAGGGGGCTCTCAAGGGGCTCTATCTGGTGGCCCAGGATCCGGCCCAATCCGACCCGGACACCCAGCAGGTTTTGCAGGCCCTGGAGCAGCTGGAATTTTTGGTGGTTCAGGATCTCTTTTTGACCGAATCCGCCCGGTTTGCCGATGTGGTGCTGCCGGGTGCCGGTTTTTTGGAAAAATCCGGCACTTTCGTCAACAGCGACCGGCGGATTCAGCGCATCGTGCCAGCTGTTGAGCCCCCGGGCGAAGCGCTGCCGGACGGGGAAATCACCCACCGTTTGGCGGGGCGCATGGGCTATGATTTTGGCTTCACAGCTGAAAATGGATCGGGCATCGATCCTGAAAAGGTGATGGTGGAAATCGCCTCCCTCACCCCCAACTGGGGGGGTGTGACCTACCAGAGGCTGGATGCCTTGGGCTTTTTACAGTGGCCATGCCCCGATGTGGATCATCCGGGAACCGATATAGTCCACCGGGCGGGGCGTTTTATTCGAGGCCGCGCCCGATTGACCCCCACCCCCTGGCGCGCTTTAACACAATCGGTGGATAGCCACTACCCCCTGATGCTGACCACCGGTCGCATTCTGTTTCACTATAATTCCGGCTCCATGACCCGCCGCACCCCCATCGCCGCTCTGGATGGGGCTGGGGAGGAGCGGGTCCGGATTCATCCCGTTGATGCCGCTCGGTTGAATATTGTGACCGGGGAGCGGGTTGCGGTGATCTCCCGTCAGGGGCGTGTGACGCTTTTGGCCCAGGTGAGTGACCAGAGCAATCCGGGGTTGCTGTTCATGGCCTTTCATTTTCCCCAAACCCGGACCAACCTGCTGATTGGCAACGCCGCCGACGAACAGACCCTCTGTCCGGAATACAAGGTAACACCGGTTCGGCTGGAAAAAGTGAGTTGACTGGGAGGGAGGATAGCAAGATGGATGTTGTAAAGCATTCCGAAATGATGGCGGAGATCGAGACTATCTTGCGGAAAAAAAAGGAAATTCTCTTGGCTGATCTGGCGATTGAACTGATGCTGGCTCCGGAAGAGGTCCGTGGGATGGTGGCGCCGTTGATGGTGGATGGGCGGGTGGAGTGTCTTTGGCAACCCCGAAAAACCCTGGGTTGCAAGCTTTGTGGCTGTGATAACGAGGAATATTTGCGTTGGGTTGAAGCGTGACCGGGGTGTTTTAGGGGGGAAATGGTTACCGATACACTTCCCGCCGGTGGCCAGCTTTAAGGATAAGCACTACCAACTGGTCGTCCTCAATGGTGTAGAGAAGGCGATAGTTTCCGCTTCGAATGCGCCATCTGTCGATTTGCCCCTTCATCTTGAGGGCTCCTGGTGGTTTGGGATTGGTCTCCAGGCTGTCGATGACATTCCGAATGCGTTGCCATTCTGGTTTGGGAAGGTTGGAAATCTGTTTTTCAACTTTGCTGGGAATAATGATTTTATAGACCATGTTTCAGGTCCATATCTGCTTTGACCTGTTCCCAGGGAATTCCCGGTTCACCACTCTCCATATACTCCCGATAGAGCCGTTCCGACTCTTCAGCATCCTGCTGGTCTTCCCATTCGTGAAGGAAGCGGTCCAGGGCTTCGTGAATCAGCTCCTTGAGGGGACGCCCAGTCTCTTTGGCCAAAGTCTGGAACATCTCTTCCATATCCTGGCTCAGTTGGATGGTTTGCATGTGGTTTTATCTCCGTTGGTGTGGGGCTCAGCCTATCAGGTGGATGCCTGCCTTCTGTATGGTGAGCCTCATCTCAATGATGGTTGAATTTATTCCAATCCAGGACGCCATGTTATCATTTTTGGGAAGATTTTGGATTTTTTTTAACCTGGATCCGGCCATATTACCGGGCCTTGGTTTAAGCGCAGTGGAGGAACTGATACGAATTCTGGTTCAAACGATGAGCTTAAGGCCATCGTTTGAACTTCATCCAAAACCGAAAAATCTGCCACCCAGAACACAGAGGCCACAGAGGAAAAGCACAAAAAAACAGCTGAATATTCCATCCACTACCGGGCACGAGTTTGGCCCAATTTTGGTTTTTCTCTGTGTTCTCTTTGCCCTCTGTGGCTAAACGCTTTTTTGTTCGACTCACCTGTTGAACCAGAATTGGTATGACAGAGATTTAATCAGGAGGCAGGGGGGATGGTTGGGGATTGATTCGGGCGTTTGTGTGGCTTTAGTCAGAGATGTTCGATGCGCACCTCGCGGATGGTGCGGGGGGTGGCTTGGGTGACGCAGACCGAGAGGCCGTCCAGCTCAAAACATTCATCGACTTTGGGGATGCGAGCGGTACGGTCAATGATCCACTGGTTGACCGAATCCGTCGGCTTGCCGGGCAGGTTTTTATCGAAATGATCTTCCACCACCCGCAGCTCTACACTGCCCAGCAACTGCAATCCGCCCCCTTCGGTGCTGGAAATTTCATCGGTGTCACGCTCCTGTTTATCCCGGATCTCCCCCACCAGCTCTTCCAAAATATCTTCGATGGTGAAGAGTCCCTGTAATACCCCGGCGGCATCCACCACCAAAATCAAGCGCCGCTTATCCTCCCGCAGGCGATCCAGGAGATAATCCACCGGTTGGTTGAGGGGGACGAAAATGGGATCATGGCCGCAGTCGAAGAGGGGTTTTTCCATGTTGCCCTGGGCCAGCTCCTCCAGTATCTCCCGGAGATAGACCACCTTGGTGATCTCCTCCTGATCGCCGCCGTGGAGAGGAACCCGGGAGTGGGGCTGTTTGAGCAGTTGGGGCAGGGCATCCTGCAGAGGGGTGTGGCCGTTCATGGAGAACATGAGATTGCGGGGGATCATGATGTCGGCCGCCCGCAGGGTATCCAGGGCAAAGACCGATTGAATCATGCGCTCTTCGTCCGCTTCGATGCTTCCTTCCTGGGCGCCGTGTCGGGCGAGGCTGATCAGCTCTGATTCGGTGACCGTGGGATCGGCCTTGGCGCTGGAGAGGGATTGCAGCCAGCCGGTCAACTGTTCCAAAATCCACACCAGTGGAAAGACGATGTTGGCAAACAGCTCCATTACCGGAGCAGCTATCAGGGCCATGGGGGCGGCATAGCGGGCGGCAAAGGTTTTGGGGGTGATTTCGCCAAAGATCAGGATAAACAGGGTCAGTGCGCCCACTGCCAGACCCGGACCCAGTTCGCCGAAATGTTCGGTAGCCAGCACCGTGGCCATGGCAGAGGCACCGATGTTGACCAGATTGTTGCCGATCAAAATGGCGATGAGCATTCGGTCGGTGTTGCTTTTCAGGCGCAGGAGGGAGGCGGATCCCCGTTTGTTTTGTTGGACCAGGGACTCCACCCGGGCCATGGTGATGCTTGTCATGGCGGTTTCCGAGCCGGAAAAAAAGCCGGAGAGGATCAGCATGACGAAGAGGATGAGCAAGGATTCCATAAGATGGCAGGATACCTGAGGTTGAACCGAACGAAAAGGGCGTGAATAGCAAAAAAAAACGATAAAAAACCCGCCGTTCCAGGCTTATGGTAAAGGGGGTTGGTTTTTATCTGATTGAACTGTTCGATTTAAAATAAACGGGCTGGTTCCTTGATGTCTCCAACGAGAGTCGGTAAGCCCCTGGGAAGTGTTTGCAGCCAGGGCAAAAAGACGAAAAACAGCCCGTCCTGGATTTGAAAAAATGGAAGGAAGCACCGTATGGTAACGGATACCAAACCGATCATTCACCAGGTGGGACTCATCCTCATCGGCGATGAACTCCTGAGCGGTCGTCGAGAGGATCGCCACCTCAGCCAAACGTTGGCCACCCTGGAAGGCTCCGGGATTGCCATCGCCTGGGTACAGATGGTGGGGGATGAGCGGCAACGCCTGGCCCGTTTTTTGGCGTTTTCCCGGGAGGGGAAAGAACCGGTTTTTTGCTTCGGTGGCATCGGAGCTACCCCGGATGATCACACCCGCCAGGCTGCTGGTATTGCCTGGAACAAGCCCCTGGTACGCCATCCGGTAGCCGCCCAAACCCTGGTGGACAAGTTTGGTGAGGAAGCCTTCCCCCACCGCATCCGCATGGGGGAATTTCCACAAGGTGCGGGACTCATTCCCAATCCCATCAACGATATCTCCGGTTTTTATCTGGACGATCATCACTTTTTGCCGGGGTTTCCCGACATGGCCCAGCCCATGTTGAGCTGGGTGATCGGGCACCGTTATCAACAGCCAAACAGCTCGGAAGTGGTTCGGGGGCTCACGGTAAAAAAGGCCCGGGAGGGGGATATGATTCCCATTCTGGCGGAGATCGAAGAGCGCTTCCCCGGGGTGATCAGCTTCAGCCTGCCGGGGGGGCAGGGTAGCCATCGCATTGAGATGGGGGTCAAGGGGCGGGAGGTTTTGCAGGTGGAGAGTGCTTTTCAAATGCTCCAGGAGCGGCTCAGGGAGGTTGGTTTGACGGAGATGGTTCTGGAGCCATGAGATAAACCAAATAGAGGAAAATAGGGCCGGGTTGGGAAAGGGTGAGGGAGGGAGCATCCTCTGCTCTCTCCCTCACCCGCCTTTATTTTTCCTCAATCCTGCTCTTTCTCAACCCCCAGCCAGCCCACAAAACGAAAGTCCCGTCCCTTGGGCAAGCTCCAGGGTCAGGGAAGCAAGATCCTCCACAGCCAGATCTGCCACCCGCCGTTTGCCACAGATCCGGACATAATCTTCCACTTCATGGCTATAGACCTGAAACAGGGAGGTGAGCATGGCCGCTGATTTTTCCACGTCGAAGCGGCTACGCAGATCGGGATTTTGAGTGGCGATTCCCACCGGACAGCTGCCCCGGTGACAGATGCGATATTGCTGGCAGCCGATGCCGATCAGAGCGGCGGTGGCAAGCCCCACGGCGTCGGCTCCCATGGCCAGGCATTTGGCAATATCGGCAGAGGTGCGCACGCCACCTGCCACCAGCAGGGAAACTTCCTCTCTTTTGCCTGAGCGATCCAAAAACTGGCGCGTCCGGGCGAGGGCATAGGGGAGGGGGATGCAGACGTTATCCTTGATGTGATCCGGTGCCGCTCCGGTGGAGCCCCCCCGGGCATCCAGGGTGATAAAATCCACCCCCGCAGCCAGAGCCACTTCCAGATCTCTTTCGATCCAGCCGGTGGATATTTTGACCCCTACCGGCGTGCCTTCCCCCTTCTCTTTGAGCCAGGCCACCTTTTGTGCCAGCTCCCGGGGAGTGGTGATATCCTCATGACGGGCGGGGGAGATGATATCCTGGCCCGGCTTCACCCCACGGGCAGCAACGATTTCGTCGGTCACCTTGGCGGCCAGGAGGTGCCCACCCAGCCCCGCTTTGGCGGCTTGGCCGATTTTGATCTGAATGGCGTGGGATTTTTTCAGATTTTCATCGGTGACCCCAAAGCGGCCTGTGGAATATTCAAAGACATAAAATCGGGCCGCTTGATACTCCTCTTCCAGGAGTCCCCCCTCTCCCCCAAAAATAGCCGTACCGGTGGCAGCGGAACCCTTGGCAAGGGCTATTTTGGCTTCCTTGGAAATGGAGCCAAAGCTCATGTCGGACACATAAAAAGGTAGCCCAATGGTCAGGGGTTTTTTGGCAGCCGGGCCGATGGTGACCGACAGATCCGGGGTGGCCTCCCGATAGTCCAGGGGGCTTCTGGCCAGTTGTGCCGGCAGGAAGACGACATCCTCCAATAAATTTTGCCACCGGGAGGGGCGCATGGCCGAAACCGACTCCTCTCCCGAGAGCGCCTTGGCCAGAATGGTTCTGAACTCCGGCTCCCGCTCATCGAGTTTGCGCTCCCACTGGGAAAGATAAAACCCGGTGGATGGTGCCGGCTTGGCAGGGGTCGCCTCGACTGGTGCCGATTTGGCTTGGGTTGAAGCGGTATTCGAAAAGTTGGCCGGAGCAAAATCAGCCGGGGGAGGAACTTGGCTGAACTCTTCCTGATCGGCCCCACACACCGGACAGACCCAACCGCTGGGCAGATCATGCCATGGGGTGCCGGGGGGAATGTCGTTTTCCGGATCTCCCCGGGTGGCATCATAGAGCCATTCACACAGCCCACACTCATAGAGCGCGGCGGCTTCCTTGGGTGTGGCGTTGGCTGCAGCGGTGGGGGGGGTGAGGGATTCGGGAACTTTCAGGAACTCCTCTTTATCGGCACCGCACACCGGACAGACCCAGTCATGGGGCAGATCTTCCCACCGGGTTCCGGCTGGAATGCCGTTGTCGGGGTCTCCCAAAGCTTCATCGTAGACCCATTCACAGAGGTCGCATTCGTATTGGTTGGTGGCGTTGGCCATGTGGGCATTCCAGAGCGTTTGCCCCATCCCCATCGGATAAGTCTCCGAAGGGGATGAGGGGGGGAGTGAGGGAGGTGTCGTCGATCAGGTGATTTTCAGATATTTTTCTTTCTTCACATTGCAGATGGGGCAGCGGTCGGGGGCCTCGCCGATTTCGGTGTGGCCACACACCGGACAGACATAAATTTCAAGGCTCTCCAGATCTTTGCCGTCCGCCACCGCTGCCAGGGCCTGCTGGAAGAGATCGTGATGGATTTTTTCCACTTCCATGGCGTTGGTCATGGAGTTGACCGCTTTTTTCTGGCCTTCTTCCTGGGCGGTTTTGACAAACTCCGGATACATGGCGCTGAATTCATGTTTTTCCCCGGCGATGGCTTCCTTGAGGTTGTCCCCCGTGCTTTGAACGCCGTCCAACGCCCGCAGGTGGGCATGGGCGTGGATGGTTTCCGCCTCGGCGACCGCGCGAAACAGCTTGGCAACCTGGCCAAAGCCTTCTTTTTCAGCTTTTTGGGCAAAGGCCAGATATTTGCGGTTGGCCTGGCTCTCGCCAGCAAAGGCATCTTGAAGGTTTTGGGTGGTTTTCATGTATTTCTCCTGAGCAAATGGGTGGTGATCTATTGGGTGTGAGCGGGTGGATCGGGTGGCCGCTGGGGCGGGCGGTTGGACAGGCCTGGATTGGGACTTTAAAGAAACTCAAGGCGTGACGATCCTCCCAGCACCAGTTCAGTATATTTTTTCTTGGAGGATGAAACAATAGCCCAACGGGCCTTTTTCCCGATGGCCCGTTGGGGCTTGATTGTGGGCAGTTGGGGCTTGATCATGGCGTGCCAACCATGGCGGTTCCGTGGTGGGGTGGATGTGTGGTTTGGCTCCCGGGAAGAGACGATCGGGTTCCCTGTTGGATAAGTTTTCAAAAGAGCGCCGAGCCTATTTGACACCACCTCTATGTGAATGGTATCCAATAAGTCATACACGTTCATAAGGGGCCTGTTGAAAGGCTTGGTGCCGACAACATCGGGTAGCCATCATCAAGACCAGGTGTGGTCGGTGGACGCATCTCGCACGATCAGCGTAACTCTTGCGTGATTAAGGAAAAAGATTGCTTTATTTAACGCTCCTTCTGGCCATTCCTCTGTTTGGTGCGGCCACCCTCTTTTTTGTTCCCTATCAGTACCGACACCTGATTCGTCCCCTGGCAGTGGCCTTTGCCTCGGTCACCCTGGCTTTGGCGGTGGGGTTGTTGGCCCTTTATGATACCGGGGCCAGTGGCTTGCAGCTGGTGGAAAGTTTTCACTGGAATCCCCGTCTGGGCACCTACTATGCCTTGGGGCTGGACGGCTTTTCCCTGCCCATGGTGCTGTTGACCGCACTGCTCTGCCTGATCGCCATTCTGGCCTCCGGGGGGATCCGCAATCGCATCAAAGCCTATTACATGCTGATGCTGGTGCTGGAGACCGCCATCCTGGGGGTGTTTATGGCTCAGGATTGGGCGCTTTTCTATCTCTTCTGGGAGATGACCCTGATTCCGCTCTTTTTCCTGATTGATCGTTGGGGGGGGAGCGGACGCCATGGGGCGGCGATGAACTTTGTCCTCTACACCCTGGGGGGGTCGGTCTTTATCCTGATCTCCCTGCTGACCCTCTTCGATGCTTCCCCGGATGGCTCTTTCCAGATGGCTTCCATCGCCGCTGGGGCCATGGCGTTGAGCGAACAGCAGCAGTTGTTGGTTTTTTTGGGGCTTTTGATCGGCTTTGGCGTAAAAATGCCGATCTTTCCCATCCACGGTTGGTTGCCCCTGGCCCACGTAGAGGCCCCGGCCCCGGTGAGTATTCTGCTCTCGGGTATTCTGCTTAAAATGGGCGCCTATGGGCTGATTCGGGCGGCGGAAATGTTGCCGGGGGTGGTGGTGACTCTACAACCCTGGCTCATGGCTCTGGCCTTTGTCAGCCTGATTCACGGTGGGCTTCTCGCCTGGTGGCAGCGGGATCTCAAGCGCATGATCGCCTACTCCTCGGTGAGTCACATGGGGGTGGTGCTGTTGGGGATCGCCGCCTGCAACGTGGCGGGTCTGATGGGGGCGGTGATGCAGATGATCGCCCACGGCCTGGTGGCGGGGCTGCTGTTTCTTTTGATCGGCCTGCTCTATGAGCGCACCCGCACCCGGGATATCGATGATTACAGCTCTTTGGTGAGAGTGATGCCCCGATTTGCCTTTTTTGCCGTGTTGGCCTTTGTCGCCGCCATAGGCTTGCCGGGGACGGCGGGCTTTATTGCCGAACTCCACACCCTGATTGGCGGTTTTGAGCGTTGGGGCTGGGGAGTGGTGCCCCTGACTTTTGGCGTTTTGATCAGCGCCACCTATGCCATTCGCACCATCGGTCGTCTTTTCACCGGTCCCCTGCGTCCGGCCATGCAAAATATCGAGGATCTCAAGAGCCATGAATTTATCGCCGCCGGAGCGCTCGCGGTCAGCATTATCTTCATCGGTCTCTTCCCAGCTCCGGTGCTCAATCTCATCTCCGCATCGGTCAATCAGTTCGGCACCCTGTTTGCGGATCGGTTTTAAAAGATGACCACCGAGGACGATACCCCCCAAGCTGCCCCTTTGAGCCCCCGTGAACGGGTGCAAAAGGCGATCGATCATTTTGACCATATCCTGCCCGGGCAAGCCCCGCTCAAGGATTTTGTCCACCACAACACGCTCCACGGCTATGAGACCCAAACCTTCTATGAGGCTGTGGAGGCTGCGGAAAAAAAGACCGGTATCTACGGTTTTTTACCCAAGGAAAAATTTCGGGCGTTTTTCAATGAAGGTCGTATCACCACGGAGGATCTAAGCCGGGTATTGGATGGAGATCCCGAGCTGGAAGCCTCGGAAGAGGTGGTGAGCACGGAGCAGGGGGTACTGGCCAAACGGGATGTCTATCTGTGTGGTCTGCGGCATGATTTTGATCCGCTCACCCCCAGCCAGCTCGGCTGGCAGGTGGAGGAGATGGGCGCGCTGGAGCGGTTTCAGCCCGACCTGCCCCCGGAGGTGCGGGGGCGTCTTCTGCGGGGGGCCGGGGCAAAACCCGAAGCGGAAATTCTCTCGGAACTCTGGTCCGCCTCCCTCAATGCCCTGGGGCTCAAACACTATATTCTCCACCCCGAGGAGCTGTTGGATCTCTCCCCGGATCAGGCCCAGACCATCAACACCGCCATCACCGGTGATGGCGATACCGGGGAAAATGAAGGGCTCAACCGCTGGATCCGCCACGAAGCGGAACGCCTGCTCAAACAGCTCTTAAGCCAAATCGGCAGCCACTACACCGTACGGGGATTGCTCAAAAGCCTGACGGGGATCGATATTCTGGAGGAGATCCGTCCCCACCTGATTCGTCAACTCTCCAGCCATCTGGATCTGGGGGTGGCCGCCTGGCACAACCCCAAGCGCAAGGAGGGGTTTTATGCCAGCTGGCGGGCCAACGCCGCTCAGGATCTTGCCTGGATGTTTGACGACATGCTGGATTGGCACGATCAGCTGACCCTCTTGCCCGATGATCCCCTGGATGCGGTGATCTCAGAGTTGCACCTGCTGGGGGTGCCTGAAGAGAGCTGGACCGACTATCTGGACACCTTGGCCCTGGAGCTTCCCGGCTGGGCCGGGCAGTTTCAGTGGCGGGCTGGCAATCCCGGTTACAGCCATCTCGATATCAATCTGGATATGGCGGGTTTTTTGGCGGTGCGTTTGATCCTGGAGCGACTGTTTGCCCATCGCCTCTGCCGTCGCACCTTTAATGTCACCCCGGATCTGGATCTGCTGCGCTGGTATTTTCGCAACAACCGCCACGAATTTTTGGTGCGCTACAGCCTGTTCCATTTTCGCCTGCCCGAATATGCCCTCCATCGCGCCCAACGTCTGGTCTCCATGGTGGCCTCCCGCACGCCCCCCACCTCAGAGGAGTGGCAGCAGGCGGCCCATCTGATCTGGACCTGGCGTCACAGCCCCATGGCCGACAGCAACAAGCGGGTGACGGTCTATCATCACGGCTGGCGGCTGTTTCGTCTGGTGCAGCTGTTGGGGTTGGATGCTGAAACCGTGGCGGGGCTCTCCTTGAAACAGGTGGAAACCCTCTTCGGCTGTATTGATCGCCTGACCCCCATGAAGAGCGGTTTTCTCTGGTTGCAGGCCTACGAAAACCACTACCGGGATGAAGTGTTCAATGCAGTCGTGCAAAATCATGGCCGGGGCCGCTGGAATAATCGGGAGAAACGCCCCGAAGCCCAGATTGTTTTTTGCATGGATGATCGGGAGGAGTCGATCCGGCGGCAGTTGGAGGAGCTCAATCCCCGCATCGAAACCCTGGGAGCGGCTGGATTTTTTGGTGTCGCCATCAACTGGCAGGCCCTGGACGATGAGGAGCCCACCGCCCTCTGTCCGGTGGTGGTCTCTCCTGCCCATAAGGTGACCGAAACCGTCAGTCCCGAGCATCGTCCCCTGAAAGAGCAGCATCAAAGGGGGCGTAAGCTACGCCTGGCCCTGACTGATTTTCTCCTTAACGGCAGCCGCCACCATCTGCTCTCCACGGCTTTTGTCACCGCTCTGGCCGCCCCAGCCGCCCTGGTGGCTCTGACGAGCCGAATATTGGCTCCCGATCGAAGCAAGCAGATGATCCGCCGCCTCCTGGAAAAATGGGAGCCTAAGGTGCCTACGGGCCTGGCCCTCACTGCTGAGGAGGATGGCTCGGAAGCGACCCCCCTTCACAATCGCCTGGGATTTACCGATACCGAACAGGCTGACCGGGTGATGGGTTTTCTCAAGACCGTCGGTTTGACCAGCGGTTTTGCCCCTCTGTTCGTGGTGATGGGACACGGCTCCATCAGTGAAAACAACCCCCTGTTGGCCGCCTACGATTGTGGGGCCTGCTCCGGTCGTCACGGCGGCCCCAACGCCCGGGTTTTTGCCGCCATGGCCAATCGTCCCCGGGTGCGGGATATCCTGCGCCAGCGGGGCATCGACATTCCTGACGATACCTGGTTCGTCGGCGCCAAGCACAACACCTGTAACGACGGCTTCAGCTGGTACGATATTTCCCTGATGCCGGAATCTTTTACGGCTCCCCTGAAACAACTGGAAGAGGAGCTTGTCACCGCTGCCCGTGGCTCTGCCCACGAGCGTTGTCGCCGGTTTGAGGCCATCTCCCCGGATCTCTCCCCCCAAAGTGCTGCCGGGCATGTGCGGGACCGGGGACACGATATCAGCCAGGCCCGGCCCGAGTTCAATCACGCCACCAACGCCGTGGCCTTTATTGGCCGCCGCGCCATCAGCCAGGGGGCCTTTTTTGATCGGCGGGTGTTTCTCATCTCCTACGATCCCACCATCGATGCCGATGGCAAGATTGTCGAAAACATTCTGCTCAACGCGGGGCCTGTGGGAGCGGGAATCAACCTGGAATATTATTTTTCCACCGTGAGCCCGGATGAGCACGGCTGTAGCTCCAAAATCACCCACAATGTGGCGGGGCATTTTGGCATCATGGATGGCAGTGAATCCGATCTGCGTACCGGTTTGCCCATCCAGACCACGGAAATCCACGAACCCATGCGCCTACAGGTGTTGGTGGAGGCCACCATGGACATTCTCACCGAGATCTATATGCGTCAACCTCCCCTTCAGGAGCTGGTGGGTAACGGCTGGCTGCTGCTTTCAGCCAAGGATCCCCAAACCGACGCCATCCACCTGTTCGACCCCAAAAAAGGTTGGGTTCCCTGGCAGGAGTTGCCTCGTCCATTGCCCACTGTGGAACGCTCCAAAGATTGGTACCAGACCAGTCGAACCTTCCTCTCCCCCGTTTTGATCCGGCAACCCGAGGAGATGGGCCATGGTTGATCCCAGAGTCATTGCAGTGGTTCCCTTGTTGCCGTGGGTGGCTGCCGTTTCCATCGGTGTGGGCCAGATCTTGCGCAGACCCCGGGGGATGGATGTGCCTTCGGAGCGTCCCACCCTGCAAGTCAGCCTGGCGGCCAACGGCATCTCCCTGTTGATCATGCTCCTGGTGGCTGTTGAGGCGCTGTTTGCCGGTGCTCCGGGGGGGGTGCGGCTGGGAGAGTGGTTTGGCAGTGGCGGCTATGGTGTCGATGTCAGCTTTACACTGGATACCCTGGGGCTCGCCATGGGCCTCATGGTCACCTTTGTCCTTTTTCTCACGGTGCGTTTTTCCATGAACTATATGCACCGGGAGAGCGGTTTTCAGCGCTATTTTTTGGTACTGAATCTTTTCGCCGGGGCGATGTCCTTGTTGGTGCTGGCGGGCAATGGGGTGCTTACCTTCGTCGGGTGGGAGCTGGCAGGGGTCAGCTCATATCTGCTGATCGGCTATATGGTGGAGCGGGAGATTGCGACCCGAAATGCCAACCAGGCCTTGATCACCAATCGCTTTGGGGATGCGGCCTTTTTGCTGGCTATTTTTCTGACCTTCAACTACTTCGGGTCGAGCGAGTGGGCCATCTTCAGCAGTGCGGCTCTTTCACCCACCACCCCTGGGATCAACCTCATCGCCATGGCCTTTCTCATCGCGGCTCTGGCCAAATCAGCCCAGATTCCCTTCTCTCCCTGGATCGCCAGAGCCTTGGATGGACCGACGCCATCGAGCGCGGTTTTCTATGGCTCCCTGATGGTCCATGCCGGGGTCTATCTGACCATCCGCCTGGAGCCTCTGCTCCAGAACACCCCGGGGGTGATGATGGTGATCTCGGTGCTGGGGCTGTTGACCGCCCTGTATGGTTGGGTCTGCGGATTGGTGGTGAGCGATGTGAAAAGCTCCCTGATGTTTTCCACGACGGCTCAGGTGGGGTTGATGTTTTTTTGGTGTGGCCAGGGGCTCTTTGATTTGGCTGCCTGGCATCTGGCCCTCCATGCCTTCTGGCGGGCCTGGCAGTTTTTCCATGCCCCGGCGTTGATTTTTATGGTGAGTCGTCCCGCCAAACCCGCTCCGGAATGGATCATCAATCAGAGCTGGCTGCACACGGCGGCCCTGCAACGTTTTTGGTTGGAGCAGATCGGACATATCCTGATCTCACGCCCCACAGCCAGACTGGCCGCAGATGTGGACGCCTTCGAAAAAAATACCGTCAACCCCACCATGGGCATGCCCGGACAGGTGAACGCCATCTCCTCGGTGGTGCAGTGGGAAGAGCGCAAAACCGCCCAGGGAAATCTGACCGAAGATGGCGTGAGTCACGGGAAGGGGATCTTCAGCCAGATGATCCACCTCTTGGCCATGCTGCTAAAAAGATTCGAGGAAAAAATCGTCCTCCGAGGGGGGGGGGAGGGGCTCACCCATACCTTGCGTCGCATCGGTGATCGACTGATTCGTATTGACCAACTGTTGAGCGAGCCCCGTTATCTGCTGCTCCTCATCGCCATCACCTTCGTGATTATCCTCTAGGAGTCGGACCATGCATTATTCTGAAATACATTGGTCGGCCCAAGGGGGAATCCCGATACTGGCCCTGCTGCAGTTTTTGCCCCTGCTCCTCGCGGCTTGGATGGCCTACCGCCAGAATAAAGGCGGGGTGATGGGGGTGGGTGTGGTGGGCTCCTTCGGCCTTTTTTTGGGTAGCCTCTGGCTTTATGCCCACTTTGATCAACAGAGTGGGGCGATGCAGTTTGCCGAGCGGGTGCAAATCCTCGGGGCCTTTCAATATCATGCCGCTGTGGATGGGGTGTCGGTACTCTTTACCATGCTGACGGCCTTTCTTACCTGGCTGATCGTGCTCTATGGCCGGGTGCGCCCGTTGGAGCCCAACTGGCTGTTCCTGATGCTGGTCTTTGTGGTGGAATCGGCCGTCATCAGCCAGTTTGTCACCCTGGATCTTTTGTGGTTTGCCCTGATATCCACCCTGCAGATGGGGGTGTTGGGATATGTGCTCTGGGTTTGGGCCACCTCTGCGGGCAGTGGTGGGGCGATTGGTCGCTATCTGCAATTCATGGGGGTGGGGGCGGTGCTGTTTTTCGCCGGAGTGGTGATCCTGGGATGGAACCACTATACCGCGAGCCACGGTCGCTGGAGCTTTGACCTGATTGATCTGGCGGCCACACCGATTCAGCCGGGCTATCAGTCGGTCATTTTTTTCCTGCTTTTCTATGGTCTTGCCGTTCGCATTCCCCTCTTTCCCTTTCATGGCTGGCTGCCAGCTGTCGCTGAACACGGCATGGTCGCGGTGGCACCGACCTTTTTGCTGGGGCTTAAGACGGGGGTTTTCGGGCTTTTGCGGTTTGTCTTTCCCTTGTTGAGCGAGGCGGTTTGGCAGTGGCACGGGTATATCGTCGCCTTTGCGGTGGCCGGGGTCTTCTATGCGGCGATTTTGGCACTGCGCCAGGATAACCTCCGACGCTTGCTGGCTTTCGCGGTGGTGAGCCATACGGGGATTTTGATCATCGGTCTGTTCAGTCTGGGCCATGCCGCCTTTGAAGGGGGGGTGCTGCTGTCGGTCAACTTTGGTCTGGCCACGGCGGGACTGCTCTTTATGAGCGGCATCATCCACAGCCGCACCGGCACCATGTTGCTCCCCCAGCTGGGGGGGTTGTTTGATCATTTTCCCCTGGTAGGCACCGCCTTTTTGGTGGCTGGGCTCTCCATCATCGGCATGCCGGGCACTCCGGGTTTTGATGCGGTCCATCTGGCGTTGGAAGCCGCTATCAATCGCTTTGGTGCGGTGGTGACGGTGACGACAGCTCTGGGTAACGTGATGGCGGCGGGTTTCCTGCTCTTCGCTTTTCAGCGTGCGTTTCTTGCTCAAAACCGCAAGGGGAGTCAGCTGGAGCTGCCACCGGTACTGTTTTTGGAGCGATTTTTGGCGGTGGTGATCATCGGTGTATTGATCTATACCGGATTTTATACCGAGCCCTGGCTGGAGTTGATCGAACGCTCCCTGGAAGGGGTGAGTTCCCTCTATGGCCACCACGCTTGACGCTTGCCTTAAGCGTGAGGGCGGGGCAGAGGTGTGGTTGGTGGATGTGATCGGTGGATCGGGATGGTTGGTGTGGATCGGGATAAAATGGAAAGGTTGAGACTAACGTGGTGAACAATCCGCCCCTTTTGAGTGCGCTACTGTTGATTCCTCCCTTGGGAGCGCTCCTGATCTGGCTGGTCCGGGATCCTGCCAAGGCCCGCATGGTGGCCCTTTTTACCGGTATCTTGAACCTGGCCATCGCTTTGCGGGTTTTGGTGCTGTTCGATGGGTCGATCAGTGGCTTCCAATTTGTCGAGCGCACCTCCTGGATTCCCACCCTGCATGTGGACTATCACCTGGGGGTGGATGGCATCTCGATCCTCTTTTTGCCCCTGGCAGCACTGCTCTTCGTGGGGGTGATTTTGGCTTCCTGGACCCGGGTCAGGAACATGCCCCGGCTCTTTTTCACCCTGCTGCTGTTTTTGGAGAGCCTGACCCTCGGGGTGTTTTGCGCCATCGATGTGATTCTTTTCTATCTCTTTTGGGAATTGACCCTCATTCCCATCTATTTTCTCATCAGCCTCTGGGGAATCGGCCCCTATCGCCGCCATGCGGCCACCAAATATATTCTTTTCATGCTGGTGGGGGGGGTGCCCCTGCTGGTGGCTTTCGTCTATCTGGCCATCCATCAGGCTGAGGCCGCCAGTGGTGTGGCCCAAGGGTTGACCTTCAGTTATCCGGCGCTTTTTGCCAACCCCATTGCCTCAGAGCTTCAGACCGCGCTGTTTTTTTTGCTGCTGTTGGGTTTTGCTGCCAAAACCCCACTCTTTCCCCTGCACACCTGGCTGCCTACCCTCACCATGGAAGGACACACTTCCCTGGCCACCCTGATGGTAGGGCTCAAAATCGGTGCTTACGGGCTGATGCGCTATCTTCTGCCCCTGGCTCCGGATGCCGCCCGTGAGTATCACTGGCTCTTGGCGGGACTGGGCATCATCGGGCTTTTGTATGGGGCGTTGGCGGCACTCGCCCAGACCAATATACGGCGCATGCTGGCCTACGGCTCCATGAGCCATGTGGGATTGGTGGTGCTGGGGCTGGCCTCGCTGGATCAGGCTGGGGTTCAGGGGGCGCTTTTTCAACTGCTCAACTTTACCGTGGTGGCGGGGGGACTGTTTTTGCTCACCGGCTTTTTGCGCCATCGTACCGGCTCTACCGATCTTTTAAGCCTGGGGGGTGGAGTCAAGACCATGCCGCTGTTGGTGGCCTTCTTTTTTTGGATGGGGATTGCCAGCCTGGGCGTGCCCGGGACCAGTGGTTTTCCGGCTGAATTTTTGATTTTGGTGAGCGCCCTGGGCAGTCACACCGGTGCGGGCTTGGCAGCGCTTGCCGCCATGGTCCTGGGGGCTGCCTATTTTCTCAGCTTTTTCCAGAAAAGTTTTCTGGGGCCGGTCAAGTCAAGCCTGGTGGCCCAAGCGGTGGACCTGCGCCCGAGGGAGCTGGTTGTAGCTGTAACCTTGGGGGGGGTGATTTTGCTTTTCGGACTCTTCCCAAGCCTGGTATTGGATCTCACCCGGGAATCCACCGCCCTTTGGGTCTCCCATATCGGAGCGGTCACCCCCTGACGGAATGGGGTTTGATTCAAGCCGTCAGCGCTTTTCAGGTTTTGGCGAGCCTCCCGGAAATGATCCCGGATCCGGGCGAGCCTGTTTTTTTCAGGAGGCCTGGTCAGAAGCGATGGGGATTGAAGGTTGGGAGGTACATCGCGTCATTGGGGGCTTGACAGGGATCGGCAGGTCTCTTCCACATCTTAACCTGATGGGAGGCCACTGTGGCGCGACCGGCAAAAGAGAGTCTCATGATTGGCTTGGCAGTGGTGGTGCTTCTGCCGCTCTTTTTGCTCAACAGCCGGGCCTTCCAAGAGCCGGAGGTGCGGGTATTGACCAGGCTGGCCGAGGGGCTCCGGGTGGTGGGTGGTGAGCGAATCGCTGTCAGACCCGCATTTGTCGACTGTCCAGAGAGTTTATTCAATCGCTTCAAGCCTTTCCTGGAATCCTTTCGGGAGGGGCTTTTTTATTTCGACAAAACCCTGCTGCAAACAGCTCCCGCCCTTCTGGATGCTCTCTACACCCCTGCTGGGGATTCAGCCCTGCTGGATCGATTGATCACGCCGTCAGCTGGAAGCCATCTGCTTTTGGGACGCTGCACGGGAGGGGATCTCCAGCTCACCCTTTTTTCCAATAAAAAACCTTATCTGACGGCACGAACCCTCTTTACCTGGCTTGAAACCCCTGATGATGCCGGGGTGGTTCAGCTGGCCAGCCGTCCCAGCGGTGCCCAGCTTCGGCTGGATGGGAAGCCGGTAGGAGAGACGCCGTTTTTTTTGAATGATCTCAAAGCTGGCAGCTATTGGATTCGAGCCTCAAAGCTGGGTTTTTTTGAGGAGATTTTTTCAATCTCCATAGGGGATGGGGTGATGAAAAGCGTACGCCTGCAGCTGAAACCAGGTTTGGGGGATCTCATGGTGGATTCCACCCCCGAGGGGGCAAAGGTGACGCTGAACGGTCGGCTGGAGCCGGGCATTACCCCCCTGGTCATTCCCCGGGTCAAGAGCGGCTTGCACACCCTCAAACTGGAACAACCTTCCCTCAAGCCCTTGGAGATTCCGGTGGAGCTGCCTGCGGGAAAATCCATTCGCGTCTCAGGGATTTTTCCCGATGCCCCAGCCAATCCCCATCCAGCCACCTGGCAGGAGCCCATCACCGGGATGAGCTTCACCCGTGTGGCTGGGGGGTGCTATGTGATGGGGTGTGGTGATTGGACCAACTATTGTGACCCGGACGAACACCCCCATCCGGTCTGTGTGGATGATTTTTATATGGGCCGTTATGAAGTCACCCAGGGGGAGTGGCAGCGGCTCATGGGAGAAAATCCCGCTACCGGCCAGCTGGGAGAGCGTCGCCCGGTCAATCAGATCTCCTGGTTCAAGGCCCAGCGTTTTATCGACCGGTTGAATGGCGCCAGCAGCGGTGGCTTTCGACTGCCCACCGAAGCGGAGTGGGAGTATGCCTGCCGCAGTGGGGGAGAGGCTGAAAAATTTCCCGGGGGGACGCTGGCCGAGGAGCAGGGGCAGGGGGCCGAATATCCCCACCGATTTGGCTGGTTGGGGCGGGACTATCGGGATGGGCCATTTCCGGTGGGTGAAAAGCAGGCCAACGGTTTGGGTCTCTACGATATGGGGGGGAACGTCTGGGAGTGGGTGTGGGATGCCTTTGTGATCAACAGCTATCACTTTCACGGTGGCCGCAATCCCCTGATCGCCTCCGATCAGACCCTTTGGCGGGGGGTGCGGGGTGGTTCTTACACCAACTATAAACGCCTCTCCCGCTGCTCACACCGCTACCGCTTTCAAGCGGGGTTTGACAATGAGGATGTCGGGCTGCGTCTGGTGAGAGAGTTGGATCCCGCTGGAATGCAGGCCAAATTTTCTGAGGAGGGTTTTCGCATGGCGGCCACCCCAGAGGAGGCTTCGGCCAATAGAAGCGGAGAGCCCGTCGTTCAGGAAGCCTTCACCCCGGATGTGCCGGATGACTATTGCTCCTGGGCCAGCTTTACCTGCCCGTGAGGTGATCGGCAAGTTGGTTGGGATGGGGGAGGGAGAGTGATCTGATCAGTGTGGGTAGAATGTTTTTTCGGATTATTCGAAAATTTCTTCCAGGGAACGGGCATCCAGCAGGCGTCTGGCGTAGATTTTGATCTCATTCAGGCTTGCACTTTTCAGCTTTTGACTGACCCAAAAGGGAAGAGTGGGGCCAAATTTTTGTTCTAACTGAAGGGACACAATATTAACCCCTCCTTCCTGCCGCCCTTCCTGCCGCCCTTCTTCACGCCACTGTTTGGTCCACTCCTGAACGGATTCCGCCAACATGTTGTTTGGCTCCAATCTGAATCGACATGGCCGGGAATGTCTATCCTGACCAGGAAACGGATTATTTGAAAACCTCTTTCAGGGAACGGGCATCCAGCAGGCGGTCCGTATAGAGTGCGATTCTCTCCAGACTTGCTTCTTCCAGCTTTGAATCCACCCAGGAAGGCAGAGGTGTTCCGAATTTGCGTTTCAGAAGGCGTGTGACGAGAGAGATCCCTTCTTCCTGCCGTCCTTCCTGAACACCTTCTTGCCGCCCTTCTTGCCGCCCTTCCTGCCGCCCTTCTTCACGCCACTGTTTGGTCCATTCCTGAACGGATTCTGCCAACATGTTGTTTACCTCCTGCAGATCTGACATTTCCGGCAGTGTCTGGCCGGGGAGTCGTCGGGGGAGCAGCACTCGGGCGAGCCAGACGGTGAATGCCCGCCTGAGGCTGGTCTGTTCCGGGGATTGCAGCCAGTCGATCAACAGTGCCAGGACTGCCCGGATATCTTCTATGCCACGACTTTTTTCCAGCCGAAAGAGTGCTGCCGCCAGATTTTTTGCACCGATCAGCTCTCCCTCACTATAGCGGATTTCATCAATCAGGAGGTAGCGCATTTTAGGTTGGAAGGGAGCAAGTCCTTTGGGTGGGGAATGAATCAGTTCACCGATATCCTGCTTGGCCTTCCAGGCTGGCTTGCCGTTATAGAGCACCACCGGCAGCACCGGGGGGAGTTGGGTGTTTTTGATTTGACCGCTTTTGATTAAATCCTGATAGAGAAGCGCCACATATGCGGTCATCCGCACCCCCATGAAGGGGTCTGCCGAGGATTGAAATTCCATCAGAATATAAAGATAGATCCACGCCTCCCCCCACCGGACCCGCCAGATGATATCGTCGTGGCGATTTCGCAGATCATCGGTGACATAACTGCCGCTGACCTTTTCCAGGGTGGAAAAATTGGCTTGAGCGACCCAATCTTCCTTCACAAATCCTTGGAAGAGATCCCGAATCATCTCCGGGTGGCTGAAAATCTGTTTATAACCGCTATCGTGGTTGTTCATAAAAATGGTGCCGGATGATTGTCAGCGGGAAAGATGGATGCCATGCCCCAGCTTGGCTGGCTCTTGCCAGGGAATGTCCAGAATGGCTTTTTCGGTAGGCTTGTTCCAGGGTTTGTTATAAAAAAAAACAAGTCATTTCCAATGGATGTCTTGTCTCTGGAGGTTATTGGGAGATGATCTTCCGGGTGTGGAGTGGGGATATCTCAGCTGGTCATCAAAAAACATGATAACCTATCCAACGAAAGCTGCTGGGGAGTGGGTGGAGCGATCATCAGGAGGGAGGTTTGGAATGAGGGGGCTATCCAAAAGAGTGGCTTGGATTTTTGTCGGGATCATTTCAATGGGCCTGGGTGAGGCGCAAGCTTTCACTGATGTCACCAGTGATCGCTGGCTCAACTGAACAAGCGTAAACGGAGCGGGAGGGGATGATGGGGATGACCCAGTGGATTAAAAAGAGGGTGGCGTGGTTTTTATTGGCGGGGGTCTGGCTGATGGCAACGACGGCACAAGCGGAATTGATCGTCCTGGCTGCGCCCCTCAGTGACGACCCCTACTATGCAGAGGTGCGGGAGGGGATTTTTGATTTTCATGTCGCCTTCGCCAATGGGATCGGGGCGGGGGATTCGGTGTTGGTGCTGACCGATGGGGCGAGCTATGAAAAGTATGCCCGGGTTTTAGGGGCTGAGCGGGTCGCCATCGCCCCCATGCCGGACATCTGGATGCGGGATTTCAGTGATGCCAACCCCACCCATCCGGTGATGTTTCGCTATACCGCAGCGGGGCAGGGCGGGGGGCGAGTGGGGCAGCGGGAGGCAGATCAAGTGCAGGATGTTTTGTTTGCTCTGACCCAAAAAGCCCGGCTTGATTTTCAGGAGAGCGATTTATTGAATGATGGCGGCAACTGGGTGACGGATGGTTTTGGCCAGGTGGTGGTGAGTCGAAAATTTTTGCGGGATAACGCTCTCACAGAAGCGGCTGCACGTAAGCGGCTTCGAAAGCTCCCGGGGGTGAATCACATCGCCTTCATCGAAGCGGACGAGCAGGGGGGCTTGGAACATGCGGATGGGGTGGTGAACTTTGTGGGGGAGAATATTTTGATGGTTAACAGCTACCCCGATGATCCAGATTATGCCAGAGAGCTGGAAGCGGATCTCAAACGCGGCCTGCCCGGCGTCCAAATCCACCCCATCACCACCCCCTACGACGGCAGCCAGGTCTACGATGAACGATTTGGCTCCGCCTGCGGCCTCTACACCAACGCCCTGACCACCCCGAATTACATCTATCTTCCGCAGTTCGGCATCCCCCAAGACCAGATCGCCATCAAACAAATCAAAGCCCTCACCAACAAACAAATCATCCCCATCCCCACCGAGCAAGTGTGTTTCATGGGCGGCGGAGTGCGCTGTATGTCGTGGCAGTTGCGGGGAGGGAATGCTTCAAGGCTGCTGGATTATTTCAGGAAAGGTGATGTTGGTAGGTAAGTTGCTGAATGGTGGTGGATTTTTCGAGTGGTTTTATCCAGAATTCCCCAATGTCACAGCTTCTCGATTCCGTAAGCTGATGTCGGAAGGTTCAAAACTCCCATCATCTCTGGGCATGGTGAGGAGGTGGTCATTGAACTTGGAAGGGCGCACGGTCTGAAGCCGCTGGTATTCCTCTACAGATATGACGACCACAACCGGTACACCCTGATTGGTGATGGTCTGCGGGATGCCTTTGCAGGCGGCTTTTCGCTGCATGGAGGGGGTATAGTAGTTTGGGCATGATAGAAATATTTTGTGGCTCAGAGATTCAGATGTCAAAAAAAACATGAATAGATGGTTAGAGGTGGTCAGTCAACCTTGATATACCATGGTCTACGTGGATATAAAAGAAGAGGATAGGTGTCGCAGGAATGTCTGAATAGTAGGCTGTCCCCGGAGTTTCCAGAAAAAAAGGCTGAACATGAGTACCTACGAGATATTTATCTCCCTAACACAAGTCATGTTATTGGTGTTGATTGTCGTGCAGATATTTGTTGCAGTCCAGGCAGTGAAGGCTAATCATGAACGAAAAAGAAAGCAAAGCACAATAGAATATTTGGGTAAGGTATGGAGAGAGTCAAGATTAGAGCTGGAGTCATGCTATGGAACAGATCCTTTGACTAAGGACAAAATTGCTGAATTAGAGGCAGATAATAAAAGAAAGGCAGAGATTGTCAACTTGCTTGGTTCTTTAGAGCATATTGCAGCTGGAGTAAATTGCGGGGTTTATGATAAGGATATTTTATATATTATGTCAGCCACATCAATTAGCAGTATTTATTACAGGTTTAAAGTGTTTATTGACCATCAAAGAGTTACCGCTAATAGTAGTGCATATATTCAGCTTGAAAAACTATCCAATGACTTTCTTGATAGAAAAAGAGGCTCTATGGAAAGTTATCCTGTGAGAGATAGTGTGGTGTAAGTTTAGGAAATGGGATTAGTCCACGTAGGATGCGGTGAGCTTGCGAACCGCATCAATCGCATCGTTCCGCACTGTTTGTTCCTATATTCAGCTTGCATAACCACTCTGCCGGATAGATGCTTTTTGGTTCTTGGACGCTTTTTGCCAGGAGACCGCACGCCCCCCCGCCTTGATCAAAGCCCATTGGGTTTTGTAGTCCGCACCATTTGGCCAGCAGTGTCCAGATACAGTCTCGAACGATGCGGTTCGCAAGCTCACTGTATCCTACGCGAGTTGAAATAAATGACAATAATAGTGTGGAATGACAAGAAGTTGCGTTATTTCCTGGCAAAAATGGGAGATTTGGGAATGACCTCCCATACCTTTGAAGCTGTCGCCAGTGCTGAACTGCCGTCCGAATGGGCCAAGCAGCTTGGTACCCAGTCGGACGACAGGTTTTCGGTGACTCTTCAGAGTGAAGAAGATCGGCAGGTCCAGGTGCAAATGATCCGGAAAGTGATGGATCAATTGGCTGAAGAAGCTGAGCGCAATGGCATGACTCCCGAGGATCTGGAAGAAATATTGGGGGAGGATGTTCGGCCTGTTTTGTAACCATTCCGCCAAGCCGTTGAAGCTCCCAAAAACATCACACCCTCAATATTCCTTCTCCTGGATCCCGTTCCTTCTTCTCTGATTAAAACCGCTTGGACCAGCTGATCTCGATCTCGTTTTGGTTCATCTCCAGATAGCCGGTCTGGAAGGGGGTGTTGGGGTTGGTGCCGTGGATCTCCTCTTCGAAGGCGTGCATGTAGGCAAAGTTGAGCTGGCTGTCGTCGCTCAAACGAGCCGTAAAGCCGAAGGTGAGGTGCTCGGTGACCGTAGCCGGGGCTAGAATGTTGAAGAGGGCCTGGCCGGAAGGAAGTACATCGTCAGCGGTGCTGAAGCCCAAGCGCAGCTCCCAATCTTCATTCACCTTCCAGTCCACCCCAATCTTATAAACCGTCATATCCACCCAACCAAAGCCCAAGCCATCATCGCCACCCAGAGCGCCGGCGGTGAGAACCATGTTGTTGCTGTTGGAGAGGGAATCCACTTCGCCGAACAGAATCTCCTGAACATCAAAAAGAATGGTCAGATTATCCAGGGGCTTGATGGCGATGCCCGCTTGAATGATCGGCGGAATGTCGAACCCACCCTCTTCGGCGAGAAGTCCTTCATATTTATCAAACTTGCTCATCCACAGGCGGCTCTGATAGGAAGCACCCACCGAAAACCAGTCGGTAAACTCCCCCAACCAGCCAACCCGCACACCACCACCGAAGGAATAGTCATAATCCTTGTTGGTGACATTATCCGGATGGATGGAGAGGGCCTCAAACGGCTCCAGACCTTCCACCTTGAGCCATTGCATGGCACCGATGGGCGCAATTCCCAGGGTTTGGCCGGGGAAAATCTCGCGGGCATAGTTGAGGCCGACAAACATTTGGGCCAGATCGATCCCGGTGGGGGAGGAGGTCGTTCCGGTGGAAAAGTTGGCAAAGACGGCGGAATCATATTCGGTGTTCATGCCGCCGTTGCCACCTATGCTGAGGCCGAGAGAGGATTTGGCATCCAGCATGCGGTTGTAGCCGATGTGGGGAATGAAAAAATAGTCGTTATCGCTTTCGTAGGTGCCCGGCGGAATGAAAGGAGCGGCGGTGGAGCTGGGTGTGTTGGCCGTAAAACCCCGGTCCGGGCTCATCACAGCCAAACCCAGATCCAGACGACTGCCCACATGGGCCATCAGGGCTGGATTGATGGCGGTGCCCATGGCATCCGAGGGAAAGGCCACGCCCGCTCCGGCAAGCCCCTTGTTGGCGGTGCCGAATCCATGGGAAAAATAGCCGTTGCTGGCGTGGGCCGACAAGGGCAGCAGAAGTGGCAGGGCCAGTAACATCGCAGTGCGTTGTTTTAACATGATAATCCTCTCATTTTTTTGCAATCGAACGACCGTTTGTCACCATTTTCTAAAAACGGTTGATTCCTGACGGATACCTGAGTCTATAGCGTGTTCAACCCACCACTTTGTAGCGTTGGTCAATGTATCGGTATCGTCAGAAACAGGGGGAAACTTTAGGATTGCCTGGAAGAATCCACCGTCCACACTATACGCGCTTGCTTGGTTTTGTTGGAGTCCGATGTTATTTTTTTATCTTATTGCCCCTTTTTGCCTGATTCCATAGGCCGTTCCAGTTGAAAAAATGATTGAATTTCAAATGATTTCAAAAAATTTATCTCCCGATTCTTTTTGAGCTGTTTTCCGTGGAAGGCCATCCCCCGTGAAATCGATGATCGGCATTCCAAACACATTTCCCACCAAAAGCGACGAAATCAAGCGCCTGATTCTTCTCGGGCTGATCATGACGGTGGTCTCCCTGATCGTGGGCTCCTCCACCATCGGTATTCTCTATGATGCCGCCTTTGATGAGCAGCAGAGCCGCCTGGAAGATACCGTTCATGGCCAGAGGCATCTGATGGAGGCGGTGGCCAAATTCGACCAGACCTACAACCAGAATTATCCTGAAGGGGCCAAATCTGCCACTTTTGCCCAGATTATCGAGGCCCAAAAGCTGTTTAAAGGATTTGGCCGGACCGGAGAGTTAACCGTTGCCCATCGGGAGGGGGAGCGGATCGTGTTTATATCAGAAAGCCGCCACCAAGGGGCGAGGGTGCCTGAATCGTTGCCGGTGGGAGACAAACTGGCCATGCCCATGCAACGGGCGCTCAATGGCGAAGCGGGCTCGATGATCGGTCTGGATTATCGGGGAGAAATGGTCCTGGCGGCCTATCAACCGGTGTCGATTTTGGAAATCGGTATTGTTGTCAAAATCGATCTTTCCGAAATCCGTGAGCCCTTCATTCGAGCCATTTCCCTGGCATTGGGGATCGCCCTGGTGGTGATCTTGGCCGGAACGGCTCTATTCTATGCTGTCAGCAACCCCATCATCCGTCAGATCAAGGGGAGTGAACAGCGCCTGCGCAGCCTCACGGTGCATCTGCAAACCGTGCGGGAAGCGGAACAAAAACGCATCGCCAGTGAACTCCACGACGAGCTTGGCAGCCTGTTGACCCAAATCCGTATGACCCTGGCGGCAGGCCGGGAGAGTCTCGGCCAGGGTGCTGAAGCCTCTCGAAACCATATGGAAAAGGCTTCTTCTCTGACCAAACAGGTGATGGTGGCCATCCGTCGCATCATGGCCTCCCTGCGGCCAAAAATTTTGGATCAACTGGGGGTGCTGGCCGCCCTGGAGTGGCAGGCCCAACAGATTGCAGACTCAAGCGGGATCCACTATGAAATCGATCCAGCTTCCCAAAATTTGCGCCTGGGAGAAGAGCGGGAGACCATCGTTTTTAGGATTGGTCAGGAGGCCCTCACCAACGTGGTCAAACATGCCGATGCGGGTTTGGTCAAAATCTCCCTCACCATGGATGAGCACGATGTTATTCTTGAAATCACCGATGACGGCAAGGGGTTTCCCATGGAACCGATGATCCGAAACGGCCATATGGGGGTACAGAGCATGATGGAGCGGGCCAGGCAGGTGGGGGGAAAAATCAATCTGGTAACTCCCTTGAATGGGGGAGCTTCGGTGATTGCCCGCTTGCCGAGAATGGCGGAAGACAGGATCGAAGAATGACCATCAAAATTTTCATTGCCGACGATCATTTTACCGTGCGGGAGGGGTTGAAAACCTACCTCCACACCCAAGGGGATTTTGTGGTGGCCGGGGAAGCCGCCGATGGCAAACAAGCGCAAAAATTGATCCTCAGTGGAGAGTGGGATTTGGTGCTGTTGGATATCACCTTGCCGGGTCGGGATGGCCTGGAGGTGTTGAAGCGGATTCGTCAATCAAAGCCCAAGCTGCCGGTGATCATCTTCACCATGCACGATGAAGAGGCGATGGCTTTGCGCTGTTTAAAATCAGGTGCAGATGGGTTTGTCTCCAAGGATAGCGACCCTGAAGAGCTGGTGGCCGCCATTCGCACGGTACTGTCCGGTAAAAAACATATCACCCCCAACCTGGCCAATCAGCTTCTCTTGGAGTGGGGAAGGGATCCCGACACCCCCCTGCACGAGCAACTCTCCGAGCGGGAATTTACCGTCATGCGGATGATGGCTTCAGGAGAGACCGTGAGCGGTGTTGCTGAAAAGCTGGCCCTCTCCATTCGTACTGTCAGCACCCACAAGTCCAAAGTGCTGCAAAAACTAAACCTCAGGAACAACTCTGAAATGATCGCTTACGCCATCAAGCACAAGCTGGTGACGTGAGCTGCTTTCACCTCTTTTTTTCTCACCCTTTGCCGAGACAATATCCGCTGATTCCTTGAGCTAACGGTCTGTTTCTGGCTTCTCTTCCTGACCGGCTTTCTCTTTCCGCCTAGTACAATCGGCAATGCCCAGGTAAAAAAACGGCATGGTTGAAATGGCCATTTTTGAGCCTGCATAACTTCCTCCCCTCTGATGTTTATCTTCCTTTCCTAAAGCTACTCTGGATATTGTCCCGACACCCCACCTGAGTTTGGTTGGGGCAGGGACACGTCAAGCTCCAAGGCATCCTCTTGAAAATATTGACGTTTCAATCAAATCCATAATCGGAGTCAAGAGAGGCCAAAATGCAAAGTGATAACACCTGGAAGCCATCGGCGATCAAATCACGCAACCTCTGGCCCCACAAGGATTTACCCTATCTGACAGCCTCGGAATGTCTCAGCGGCATAGCTTAGAACCGATGGATTTCCAGGCTTCTTCCGCTGACTTTGACGAGTCCCTGTTGGTTGGGGTCACCTGGGGCTTACTCCTGGAGATCGATTTTGCAGCCCAGGATGGAAAGTGAAAAGGGAGCTGTCAACTTCCTGCCTGGGGTGGTTTTTAATCGCCAACGGCCGGATTTGGGATAAAGGGAGCGCCTTGATGACCAAGTGGAAATTGACCCGGATCATGGGGATGGGAATCGCTGGGGCTGGAGGGTTTTTGCTGATGCATGTTCCCCAATATGAGGAGGCGATGTTCCTGGCCAATTCAAGCCTGGGGATGATTGCTCTGGGCTTGATCGCCGTCACGCTCTCTTTCCTGCTCAATCAGGCGGGTGGGGAGGATTGATCTTTGGAGAGAATAAAGGTGGGGCGTGAAGAGGGCCTCGCTGGCGTCATGATGGATGCGTTCATGTCAGGTGTAGCATGTCTGGATGTTGGAGTTGTTCACATGAAACAGGGTCGGGCTTGGAAAAGAGGCCAACCAGGCAGGAGTGGAGGGGGTGCACCCATGATGGGCCGTTTGGGAGAAGAAACATGACCGTAAACAATACCTTTATGGCATCCACCGCCTTACCCTCAAAAATCGTTAAATATGAGGGTAAGGCGGAACTCTATATCATTGAGGATCTCAATGGTCAGCATTTGGGCTATACCGGTCAAAGTGAGACGGCACGTCTCTACTATGCCGCGCCTGGCATGCTGGAGGTGATCGAAAGAATGGCTTTTTTGTGCCAGCGTATTTCAGAGTCGGCTGTGGAGAGTGCCATTCGTCAGGAAGCGGTGGAGATCTTGGTGGAGGCCAATACAGTGCTCACTGCCGCCAGTAAAGCCAAAATTGAGTAAGTATCCCAATTAAATGACATCATTATTGATTCGTTTGCCCAATCAATTGGAGTGGTGGAAACAGTGCGTTTTATTTCTATTTTGGCTGCGGGCCTGCTTTTTTTCGGATGGCTTCTTTCAGGGTGTGTCAGTACCACGGAAGTGGATATCCATCAAATCACTTTCGAGCGATTGGAAAAAATTCGCTCGGACAAAAAAGCCGCCATTCTTTTTGAGCTGGTGCGGTTGAGAAAGAAGGCGGATCAGGCCCCTCGGGATCCCACCCTGATGGATGAATTTTTCCGGTTGAGGGATCAAACGCCTGCCAATCATTCCCAACGTTCCAAGGCGTTGGCTGCCATCACTGCTCTGGATCAGCACTTTGTGGCAGAGTATGGAGTGTTTTACGATCTTTTGTTTATCCGCAAGGATGGCTTTGTTTTTCATTCCATCCGCATGGAGTCGGACTTTCGCTCCAATCTGTTTCATGGGCCTCTCTCAGCGACCCATCTGGCCCGAGCCCTTCGGAAATCCCCACAACCCCGGTTTGTGGATTATGATTATTATGGGCCTTCTGCCGAAGCAGCTGCTTTTTTTCTCAACCCCGTCCTCCACCAAAACCAGGTGGTTGGCTGGATGGCCTTGCAGCTGGATATTCACCCCATCAATCGGATCATGACCGACTATGGGGAGCTTGGCCAAACGGGAGAGAGCTATCTGGCCAACGACCAAAACTGGATGCTCACCCAATCCCGTTTTTATCCCCATGAAACCAGCTTGCAGCAACGCATTGAAACCCGGGTGACCGAGGTGGCCCCCCAACAAAACAGCGGCCAGATGGTGATTGAAGATTATCGCCGGGTTCGGGTGTTGAGCGTGTTTGAAAAGGTGGTGTTCGAGGGGGTTTCGTGGGTTTTGATCGTTGAGATGGATGAAGATGAAATCCTCGCCGAGCAGTTTTTACAGAACCCCGATTTTTACCTGAGTAAAATTCTGGAAAAACCGGACCCTGGAGAGCCTTTGGCCGATGGGCGATTATCGGTGGGAAAGTCGCCTGTTCGGGTGGATGTCAATGAATTTGCCCGGGGCAAGCCTGGCAGGCATCTTTTGACCCGAGGGGTGGCTACCTGCACCGGGGTGGTGATCACCTATCCCGATCAGTTCAGTTATCTGGGGCATATCTACCCCCTGGATACGGCCTACCATTCCCCTTGGAAATTACTGGTGACGGAGATGGGGCTTTGGTGGCGGGGGGTGGCGCAGCCGGGAAATACCAACGATCTTTTGGGGCTGATTTTACATCGCATCACCCAATTTGAAATTCCCAAGTCAAAAATCAGGGATCTCAAAGTGGTCTTGGTAGCGGTGCATACCGAAAGCTTCAAGGGGATTGTTCAGAGGCTTCTTGCTGAAGGGATTTATCTCTCCCAAATCACCATCCTCCACGCCCCAAAGATGCGTCACGCCAATATTGTCGTGGAGTCAGCCAACCCGGTGATTGCCGTGGAGTGGGAAGGGGAGGAGGAGGGGGCTTTGTCACGAAGCAACCGATCCAGGAATTTGGGGGAGATGGTGACGCCATTCCTATCCCGTGGGGTATGACTCTTAAACCTAAATCCGGCAGTTGGGCGTGTGTGGCTGGTGCAGAATATTGGTTCGCATAGTGAATTGGGAGAAATCGCCGTCACCTTATTGGTCACAAGACTTTCTCCCGATTTGCTTGGTGGATCAAGAGGCTGGGGCATGTACGTACGCCCAACTGCCGGATTTAGGTTAAAGGGCTGTCTGTTTTGGCGAAAGAGGTCCCAGAGGGTGGGTAGGGATCTCTACTTATAGGGGTTGGCTTCAGGCTGGTCCCCATCCAGATAGGCTTTGCGAATGGATTGGCGGATTTTGTCCCGTCTTTTTTGCCAGGTGTCGAAATCGATTAATTTTGCCTGGGTGGTTTTATCCTTACCCTGAAGACTCTTTTTTCCTCCTGAGCAGATCCAGGCATTGGCAGGCCTCTTTTTAAACATGTGTTCCATGTTTAGAGCCGCCTTCATCACGGCGGTTTTGGTTTCCAGGGGCAGGTTGATGAAAAATTTGTTGATTTTTTCAAATTGCGGTTCGGTATTTTTGATGTGGCTGGCGGCGGCTGTTTTATTCTGACATCGCGCGCCATCGGTACGCATCAAAAGACGGCCATAGATCCACATGAAGCCAGCGGTATCCTGTAATTTTGGATGCTGAAACAGCAAGTGGGAATAGATCAGGGCGTAGCGGGATTCGGCTCCCTCGAAAACCCGTTTTTTCAGCCAATCCAGCGTTTGGGTATATTCATCCTGGGATTTGGGAGAAGAGATGCGTTTGAAGAGTGCCTGTTTATCTGGGTCGCCTTCGAGTTTTTCCAGCTCTTTGATGAACGGGGAGATGGATGGCTCGGCTTGGGCTTGGGGGGTGGGGCCCGTTAACAGGAGAGCTGCGAGTAGGCTGATCCATAAATAACGTACCATGACCATCCTTACATCTGAACGGCGACTGCCGTGATGGATTGTTTGAAATAATGGCTGAAGAGGATAGCAGGTTTGATCGTATCGGGAAAACGGTCATGAGTTCAACAGGCACACGTTGGGATATCCCCTATGGATCGCTTCCCGATGGCGCTGTGAGCTGAACTGAATGTATGGGGAGGTTTTTTCACCTGGAGGAAGGCTGGCTCGCATAACCCATTGTAGATGTAACCCTTAGGATGGGGTGAGCGAAGTGAACCGCATCGATTAAAACCACCTCACACAAAGCCAAATCATTCCTTTTCTTAAATCACATCGGGTTCACATGCCCCATCCCAAGGGATGAACTTGAATGATGCGGTTCGCTTCGCTCACCAGATCCTACGCATATTTTAATGTTTTTTTGTTTCAACCTATTCCGAGTCAGGCCTTCTTTTGAATGGTCAAGGGAGAGGTAACCCGTGTAACCTTTAGGATGGGGTGAGCCAACCGCATCGATCAAAAGCATCAATCAAAACGGCTCTGTTCAGCCTTGGAAAGCCACATCAGACATTCCCAAACCAATCGTAGAGCAGAATCTTCAAACGTAGAATGAGATAAGCCTCACCCATCCGATTATCGACAACCTCCTGGCTGGCCAGATCCAGATCCTGCTGGAGATGCAGGCGGGTATCCCGGAGGATGGAGGAGCAAGGGCCTGTCCAGCCTTTAAAATAACATCCTTCTTCTGATTGACAATTTTCAACACACTCACCAAGAAAATCATAAATATCAATCAGTTGCTTCTGAACGTTGCCACTTTCCCGGCCCAGCATGCACTGTTCGGTTGTTTGCAGGCTTTGCCAAAGTTGGGTATCAATGATCTCTGGGTTATCCGTCAACTGACTAAACCAGATAAACCACTCAGGCAGGGTGTGGGCTTGGGGGGCGTTCAGCTGTCGGATGGCGATGCGGTTAAAATAGCTTTGCAACAGCGGGTCGTGGAGATTGGGGTTTTCACACGCCTTGAGCAACACCAGGGCGCGGTCGATCTCCCCTAAATGAAAGAGGGAAACACCCTGTTCGAATGGCTTCTTTACCTGGGCTTTCCATTCCCGTAACGCTTCCTGATCGTTGTCAAACACTTCAAAAACAAAGGCTGGCACCCGTTTGCCTTTGGGCCTCACCAAGTCGGCAAAGCGGATGGAAAAACGCTCCGGGGTGTGCATTCCCAGCAGGGTATAGTGGGTGATCAAGAGGGGGGAGCTGCAACTCTTGGTCATGGACTCGATACGAAAGGCCAGGTTGACGCTATCGCCGATAGCGGTATTTTCCATCCTTTCGTGGCCACCGATGGTGCCCAGCATCAGGTTGCCGGTATTGATCCCAAAACCACAGCGAATTGCAGGCAGATTTTTAGCTTGGCGCTCCAGATTATGCGCCGCCAAATCCCAGAGCATTTCCACCGCCGCCTCAACTGCAAACATCGGATCTTCAGGAAAGAGGGCCATCACCGCATCACCGATATATTTATCGATGATTCCCCCGTGGGCGCTGATGATGGGCTCCAGGCGCTGGAGGTAGGCGTTGATAAATTTGAACACCTGATCCGGGGAGGTCTGCTCGGAAAAGGAGGTGAAATCCCGAATGTCGGAGACCAACACCGTCATGCGTTTTTTGGTGCTGTCCCCCAAGGCCACATCGGAAATTTCCTTGTGCCCCAAAATGGTGATGAACTCCTTGGGGACGAAACGCTCCATGGCCTGATTCAACAGGAGCAGGGCTTCCTCAGCTTGATGGCGGGCGGTGACATCTTGAACAATCAGGGTCAAAAAACGCAAACCCCGGACATCCACTTCCCCGGCAAACACCTCCAATATCAGCTCGTTGCCGTCAGGCCCTGTCAAACGGGTGGCAACCCCATCAAAATCGTCATTTTTTTTGCCATTGCCGAAAAACAGGCGTTTGTACTTGTCGTAATCCTCAAAGACAAGTTCAGGCAGATAGTGATGGATGAGGGCACCGGTGATTTTGTCGGCATCGACTCCAAAAAGATGGCAGGCGGCTGGGTTGGCGGATTCGATGATCCCTTTGGGATTGACAGTCAGAATACCGTTGTTGACCCCCTCCAGGATGGCCTTCAGCCGGGATTCGCTCTGTTCGAGTTGTCGTGCTTCAGAAATAATTTTATCGGTGGAGGTTTTCAGCCAATCGGAAAAAATGTGCAGCATGTTGATGGCGACCTGGGAAAATTTGGCCAGCATTTCCCAAAAGGCCTTCTCATTGACTTCGATCACCTGGGCCGGGCCATCACTGACCACAAAGGCGGTGGGGGGGGCGTTGCGCAACAGGCCTATTTCACCAACGGATTGGCCCGGCTCCATGCGCCGCACCGGCGGGCTGGTAATTTCTCCAAAGTGAATGGTCAAATAGCCATCCAGCAGCAGATACATTATGTTGGCTTGGTGCTGGTCGGGGGAGAGGAGAATGGTGCCGGCTGGTACTTCCAAGGTGGGCAGGTTGGCCAAAAAGGCCAACAGCGGTGTGGGAGAGACCCCTTTGAAAAAGGCCACCTGGCTTAAAAAATCCTTTTGGATTGCCCCCATACCGACTCCCCTGCCTCTACCGGAATACCGTAAAGGGTGCATAATCTGTTGCAATGTGTGTGGTGGAAAATAAAATCACGTGTGTTTCTTTAAGTTACATTCATTACCTGAATGTGGTGGATAAGGGAAGTAAAATTTGTGCAGGTCATGGGGATGCAGGTTGACTGCTTTGGGATCTTGTTTGTAGTAAAGCTTGTTGATTTTGTTGTTGATTTTTGTTTGGCAGTCGGGTGGCGTCAAAATAAATCCGTCAGAGTGATGATTATTTCGACGCCATGCTGCCAAAGGTCAATTTTTGGTGTTTGTCCAGGCATGCTGTTTTGAAATATCCTGATACTTCTGCTGAGTCTGTATTTTGTTTGCTTAAAGTCGTTTTGTTTTTGTCTTCAGGAAGAAAAACAGCCCTGTTGTGATAACTTTTAAAAACCTTTTGAACTTGGGATAAGGTTCGCTTTATGGAGGAATAGCTCCGATTCAGTCGTGCCAGAATTCCCAGGTTCTGATCGCCATTATACTGGATTCTAGCAATTTACGTTCCTATCCATCCAAATAGCCGGATGGCAACGTCCATCAATGCGCAATCAGGTCATCACCGACCCTTAACACCGTCTCAGTCATGTTTTTTTTGCTCTTTCCCCCCCCCTTTTTTGGCCAGGGAATGAATATAGACTGATGCAACTTCCTCAGATAGAGGCTCTCTGGAGAGGAAACAGGCCTGATGGTTCAAAATATTTGACGCAGGTCTTGGTTCTTGGTCTAAATACAAGCGTTATGGGGGGAAAGTGCATTCAACAAAGGAGGGCTTTCCCAGAGTATAACTGACAGGGTTGATGCTCAACTCCAAAGAGGCTTTTGTTAAATCATGGTGCGTGATGAGGATGGTTCATTCTGGCAGGGTCGTTCGGTAACGATCACCGGCCACACCGGATTCAAGGGGGGGTGGCTGGCGCTGTGGCTCCATCGGTTGGGGGCTCAGGTCCATGGCTATGCCTTGTCTCCCCCCACCGATCCCAACCTCTTTTCAGCTGCTCGGATTCCTTCCCTGCTGGCTTCGGATCAGCGCGCTGATGTGGCGGATGCCGACTGTTTGAAATCGGCTCTCCGGGAAGCCCAGCCGGAGGTGGTGTTTCACCTGGCTGCCCAGCCCCTGGTACGGGAAAGCTATCGGGATCCCGCTGGCACTTTGGCTACCAACGTGATGGGCACGACCCACCTGCTGGAGGCGGTTCGTGAGACGGAGTCGGTGCGGGCTGTGGTGCTCATCACCACTGACAAGGTGTATGAAAACAGGGAGTGGGTTCATCCCTACCGGGAGGTGGATCGACTGGGTGGACGGGATCCCTACAGCGCCAGTAAAGCGGCGGCTGAGTTGGTTGCAGCCAGCTATCGCCAGAGCTTTTTTGATGAAAAGCAGGGGAGTCAGGTTCGGTTGGCCACAGCCAGGGCTGGTAATGTGATCGGTGGGGGGGATTGGGCCCGGGATCGTCTGGTACCGGACTGCTTGAGGGCCTTTGCCAAAGGGGAGCCGGTGGCTTTGCGTTTTCCCGGGGCGGTGCGACCCTGGCAACACGTTTTGGAACCGTTATCGGGCTATCTGCAACTGGCCCGGCAGCTGGTGGAGCCGGAGGGGGGCGCATGGGCCAAAGCGTGGAATTTTGGACCCGATGTGGGGGGGGATGCCCCGGTGGGAGAGGTGGCGGAAAGTTTGGCTCGACTATGGGGGGAGGATGCCCGGGTGAGCTTGGATCCCGCCACTGAAAACCCCCATGAAGCCCACCTGTTGCGCCTGGATCACACCCTGGCTCGCCAGGCGTTGGGCTGGCAACCCCGCTGGTCCTTGCACCAAGCCTTGACCCAAACGGTGGCGTGGCAAAAGGCGTGGTTGGACAACGCCGACATGACCGCTTTCAGTTTGGCCCAGATTGAGGCGTTTGGAAAACCGGATTGAGGCGTTGTAAGAAGAGTTGGCGAAGAGGGGCTGGTTTGGTTTTGAGGGGAGGTGGATGGCCTGGCTGGCAAAATCACTGTTTGGAGCAGATAGCCAGTATGGAGCCGCCATTGGGGTGGATCCGCCAGCTCTGTTTTTTGAATTTCAATGTACGGGAGCCAACTCTGGCTCCATGGGACAATTTTTCTCTGAATTTTTTAAGTTTGGTGATGCCGAACATTTCCGGGATGGGGGAGTTTGTCTCCAGAAGGTGAATCTTCAGACCACATTTTTCCACCAGTTTTTTCAAGGCGCGTATGCTGAAAAACAGGAGATGGGGCTCATGGTTCATCTCCAAAAATCCAGCATGCTTTTTAAAGCTGACATTGGGTACCTCAAGAGATAACACCCCCCTCGGTTTGAGGATCCGCTTGATCTCCCCCATCACCTCCAGGGCTTCATCCGCTTCCAGATGTTCCAGGGATTGGGAAGAAAAAACCATCTCTACCGAGGCGGTTTGGATCTTTTTCAGATCGATTCGCCGGGCACCGATATGGTTGAGATAAGGGGCCATTGTTTCGTCAGGTTCGTGGGCCAACAGGTTGATATCCGGCCAAAAAAAAGTTTTTGCCAAATAGAGGCAGTTACCAAACCCGGTGCCGATATCCAGAAGGGTGGTGGGGGGGGGGTCATGTAGTTGCCGGAAGGTGGCGGCAGCCAGGCAGAGGTGGCGCATCTGCCGGTGAGGCTTGTGCATGTGGTCAAAAGAGTGGGCATATTCAGGCTCTTTGGTTTCAATGAGCCACTTGAGCCAATCCCTGGCAGGGTCTGGGGGGAGATCAATCTTCGGAAAATAGCCGGAGGGGGGCGGTTTTTGGCTTCTTCCGGCAAAGAGAGGATATTCGCGGCTGTAATATTCAACCAGCCTTTCATGGCCGATCTTGTTGACAACCCAGCCAAAATCGCACCCGACACAGTGGGCTGCTTCAAGGGAGATAAAAAGCTCGGACTGGCTCTCCTTCGGATAAGCAAAGGTGGTGCTCTTTGGCTTTCCACAGAGAATGCACGCGCTGATCATGGCCTTGCTATCCACCAAAACGGTCATCGCTGCTCCTTGGAGTCCTGGCACGCTACTATCCCGACAAGGATCGTGGCGTACCTGCTTTTTCATCTGCCCTGTTCAGAGTGAGGGGGGGCTCTGGCTCTCCCAGCTACAGGCTCTCCAGCCACCCATCTCCCAGGCAATGGCGCAGCTGGGCTTCGTTGATATAGCCCAGGGGAAGTTCCCGCAGCTCAAAATAGTGCACATCCCCCTCTTCATCGTGATAATAGTCCCATTCCCGCTGAAAGTTGGCCCATAAAAAACGGGCGTTGGCGGTTCGACCATCCACCACAATCAGGGTGCCTGGCAGAAAAAAATGTTCCATGGCCAATAGATCCGAGGCCATGGGCAGGCGATCCCTGGTGCGGGTGGAGATGCCGTTTATCTCACCCACCACTGAAAACTGGCCCGGTCCATCGAGATAGATAAAATCGGGGCAAATGTTGGGCAGGCGTTCATATTCGGTGCAGATGCGGCCATTGAAACGGGTCATGGCCACCTGGGCGTGATGAAAATGAACGTGTTTGGCCAGCTGCTCAGGGATGCGTTCCCGGGTGAGCTGGATATAGCTCTCTTCATCGTCCACTGCGTGGAGTTCGTGGGGATTGTTGCGGCGGAGATTGGCTTCGACGAAGGCCCCGTGACGTCGTTGATTTTCAGCCAGGGCGTGGGCCATCACCAGGGTGGAATAGCCGCAGCCAAACTCCAAAATGGTGGTCACCTTCCGGGTCAAAACCAAAGAGTGAAGGCGAACAAGGTCCGGCCAGTCGGGATAAAAGGGCTGGTTGTAGTTCGGATCCACCGAGTCGTTGGGGCTCATGTCGCTGGGTTCGCCACTCCAGGGGACCACTTTTTTCAGATCATATTGTTCAATATAGGCCGCTATTTCCTGCTCGCTCAGTATGTTGGGCTGTTCGTCTACCAGGGGAGTGTTCATGTTTTCAGTCACACCTGTGTGGGGGGATTTGTGGAAGGCTTGGGGCATGGTCGGTTCGGCTGGGTGGGGTGGTGTCCCAATGATCTGCACCCCTTTTTTCACCAAAATCAGGATCCGGCAATTCCAGTGCAGCGTCAATTGTTTTTCGGCGGTTGTTGGGGGCGGTTTTTTTTCGAACAGATCGTCAGGTTGATGGCGATATCGGGCTTTGCTTCGGTGCTTTTATGAGCCTGTTGCAACAGGTCGATGATACTCTTCAGGTCAGGCTTGCCGTTTTTGTAATCATGGCCTGATTCAAGCTGTGTGAGGCTTGCTGAAAGCGGTGTAACGTTGCATCAAGGCCAAACGGCTATGGCAACAGGCTTTCGGAGTGGCATCAAATCCCAACCATTATTAACCAGGCAGGGAAATAATGGCGTATGGTATAGTCATGCCCCGGGCATGGGCCAAAATGGATCTGCCCGGGTAGCAGCAGGAAGGCTCTTCAGTCATTGAATGTTATCTTGGAAAATCAGGCCTTTCAGAACACCTTAAGCGGGCTGTAAATGGTCGATTGCCCGCTTGATAAATGGTCGACTGAAAGCAATCCCGACGAGAGAAACGCCAGCAAGAGAGGATTGGGTGGGAGAGATTCAAGATCGCCACTATGTGTTTTGGGCCAGACATTTCAATGATATCGATCACATGGTGCCCATCATTCATGGATTGCTGAAATATGGCGTGCCCGTGGAGCGCATACGCTATGTGATGTCCAACCCCCTGCCTCCGGTTTATCCCAAGAGAGATCAACGACTATCTTTTTTAACTTCCCGGGGAGTCACCCTGGAAACCCCACATTTAAGTAGCGTCAGCTTTTTTTTATACCATTTTTTGCGACAACTGGGTGAGACCAGCCGTCTGTTCAGTGTGCTGTTCAGTCGGATGGAGCGTCTCTACAGCCACTATTTTGTGCCCCACCATTTCCAGCGTTTTCCCAACTGGCGTCACGCCCTCAAAGTAGTGGAAGCAACCCCGCCGGGATCCCTGTTTATCTTTGACCACTCCCCTTCCAAAATGTATCGGGCTTTGGTCAAAAAAGGGCATGAAAAGGGCATTGCCAGCGTTGCAGTCCCCCACGGCCTTTTGACCTTTTGGGAACATCCCAATCCAGACAGCGACACCCCTCTTTATGGCAAGGAGTGTGATTTTTTTGATAAAAAGGTCATGACCGATGCTTTTTTTGCCTCCCAACGCTCCCCGGGACTCTCTCCGGGAAAGGCGGTTACCCTGGGCTCGGCCCGTTTTTGTCCTGAATGGATGGCTGTGATCGAGAAGATCTATGATTCGTCGCTGCCACGGCGTGAAAACCGTCTGCATGTTTTGTTTTTGATGGAAAAAGCCAAAGCCGGAACCAGTGATGTCTATGATATTTCCATGGAGGAACAGTTTGCCCTGGTCTCTCTCTTGGATGAAGATCCGGGTGTGGAGCTTTTCATTAAACGCAATACCCGGGGCATCTCTCCACAACAGTCGCGGTTTTTGGCGGCCAGGCAGAGCCGACAATTTGGCGATGAAGTGACCACCCACGAATTGGTCTCCTGGGCCGATGTGGTGGTGGGCAGCCACTCCAGTGTTATCCTGGACCCCATGATGCGGGGAAAAGTGGTGTTGTTACCTGTCTATATGAGCCGATTTCCCTTTATCTTTGACGAATATAAATTAAGCTGGCTCAGTCACTCCCGGAAAGAATTTGCTGAACAGATGGATGCTTTGAAGAAAAAAATACCGGAAGATCCCTATGGGGATCCGAATTCCAGAAAATTTTTAACCGATTTGATCTTCGCTGGTAACCCGAAGGCCGATATCTTGCATGATTATTTTTTGTTTCTCAGTGGATCTGCCATAGAGCCACAGAGGGTGGAACACCGTTCAGAGCAACAGAAATCCACATGAACAGAAGAAAAAACGCACTCACCATCACAGGGAATGACCTATGACCAATTTCGATTTTGCTCTGAACCGTATGGATGCCTCCTCCGTTCAGCTGGCACGTCACATCTATGTGATTGGAGAGATCGGCATCAATCACAACGGGGATCTCAAGCTTGCCAAAAAGTTGATTGATCTGGCGAAAGTGGCCGGGTGTGATGCGGTTAAATTTCAAAAGCGCACCCTGGATATTGTCTATACCCAAGAGCTGTTGGACAGCCCCCGGGAGAGCCCCTGGGGAACCACCCAGCGGGAGCAGAAGGAAGGGTTGGAGTTTGGTCGGGCCGACTATGATGAAATCCACGACTACTGCCAACAGGTGGGTATCGATTGGTTCGCCTCGGCTTGGGATATCCCCAGCCAGGAATTTTTGCGCCCCTACGATTTAAAGTTCAACAAAATCGCTTCGGCCATGACCACCCATCTGGAGTTTGTCGAGGTTGTCGCAGCGGAAGGCAAGCCGACTTTTCTTTCCACCGGCATGTGCACCCTGGAAGAGATCGAAGCGGCGGTGGCCTTGTTCAAAAAACACAACTGCCCCTTTGTTTTGATGCATACGGTTTCGGAATATCCCTCCCCCGAAGAGACCCTCAACCTGAAATTGATCCCCGAATTGCAAAATCGTTTTGACTGCCCGGTGGGGTATAGCGGCCATGAATCTTCGGTTTCTCCCTCCCTGATGGCCGCCATGATGGGCATCGTCGCCCTGGAGCGGCATATCACCCTGGATCGAGCCATGTATGGCAGCGATCAGGCGGCCTCTTTGGAAGCTGCGGGATTGATCACCCTGGTGGCGCAACTGCGCAAAATTCCGGTGGTGATGGGGGATGGGGTCAAAAAAAGCACCCCTGTGGAAGATAAGGTCGCCGGGAAACTACGCTACTGGCTTTGATGGGGCTCTTGAGATGCGCTCAGAGGGGAGAGCTGCCCATCAGCGGGTTGTGCTGATCATTCAAGCGCGCATGGGCTCCACCCGCTTGCCGGGAAAATCGATGATGCCCCTGGCTGGAGAGCCACTGATCGGACGGCTCCTGGAGCGGGTCAAAGGGTGCCAAGAGGTGGATCAAATCGTCCTGGCTATTCCGGATACCCCTGAAAATGAGGTGTTGGCCGGTGTTGGCCTGGAGTGGGGGGTGGCGGTCTATTCCGGCTCGGAAGGGGATCTGGTGGATCGGTATTACCAGGCCGCCCAAAAATTCAGCGCCGATGTGGTGGTGCGCCTGCCGGGTGACAATCCGGTTCCCGAGCCTGGAGAGATCGATCGGATCATCGCCCACCACCTCAGGGGGCGTGCCGCCTTTTCGACCAATATCACCCAGCTTTTGGGTAACGGCTATCCCGATGGTATTGGTGCGGAAGTGTTTGATTTTAAAAGCCTGGAAGAGGTTTGGCGGCGACAGGACGATCCCCTGAAGCGGGAGCATCTGCATCTTAATTTTTTTGACTATGCCACCGGGCAGGTGGTGGATTCTGAGCAATATCCGGTGGCAACGGTAAGCTGTCCGGCTGGTTTTTCCCGCCCGGATCTGGTGTTGGATGTGAACACGCCTGCCGAATACGCCTATCTCAAAGCCCTCTACAGCGCGCTCTACCCCAAAAATCCCCAGTTCCACATCACGGACATCATCGCCTGGCACGACGGCATTGACGGCAAAGTTCCCCTTTAGAGGTTCATGATGGCGACCTACTGTTTTGATATCGACGGCACCATTTGCACCAATACCGAAGGGGCCTATGAGGATGCCCAGCCCTTTGGGGATGTGGTTGAGGAGATCCAGCGGCTTTATGCCGAAGGGCACAAAATATTGCTCCATACCGCCAGAGGTGCCACCACCGGTATCGATTGGCGGGAGGTGACCGAGGGGCAGATGCAGCGTTGGGGGGTGCCTTTCCATGAGCTCTATCTGGGCAAACCCACGGCAGATATTTATGTAGATGACAAAACAATCAATGCAGTAGCGTGGCGGGGGCGGGGATTCAAGTGGTCACTGCCCGAGGCCCAGGCTCAGATTCAGGCCCAGGCCCAGCCACAGATTCAAGCCCAGGCTCGGACTCAGGACGAAAAGCCAGAACAGAATCCAGGTTCAGACGCGGCTGGAAGTGGCCGGGTGGTTTGCTTCAACGGCGCTTTTGTTCCGGAAAGCCAGGCGCGACTTTCCATCTATGATTCCGCTTTGATGTTTGGGGATATGGTCTTTGAGATGACCCGCTCCTTCAATCAAAAGCAGTTTAAATTGCGTGAGCACATCGATCGTCTATACGCCGGTCTCAAAATTTTGCGCATTCCCCTGGCGCTCTCCCCTGAAGAGATGGAAAAAGCGGTTTATGAAACCATGGAAGCCAATGCCGGGGCTTTTGCAGCGGATGACGAACATCGAATATTGATCGATGTTTCCCGGGGGATGTTGGGGATCTATCAGGGGGTGGTGGGCTCTCACCAGGGGCCCAACTATATCATCGCCGATTTTCCCCTGCGCTGGACCGTGGCGGGGATGGGTGGGTTGTTTAAAACCGGCATCAATGCGGTGATTCCCTCCCAGCGGGCAATTCCCGCCAGCTTTTTAGAGCCCAAAATCAAAAATCGCAGCCGTTTGCACCTGCAAATGGCCAATATTGAGGTTTCCGGCTACAGCGGCGACAACAACTGGGCACTGCTTCTGGACGATGCCGGCTATATCGCTGAAGGGACCGGGGATAATTTTTTTATCGTCAAGGATGGGGTGATTTTGACCCCGGAAGGGCGCAACATTTTGCGGGGTATCAGCCGCCAATATATCCTGGAAGAGCTGGCTCCCCAGCTGGGAATGCGGGTGGTGGAAACCAATATCGAACCCTACGACGTCTACACCGCCGACGAAGCCTTCATGACCGGCACCCCCTTTTGCATGTTGCCGGTCACCTCTCTGATGGGGGTCAAGATTGGTGATGGCCGGGTGGGTGGGATTTTCAGCCGCCTGCTCTCCCAATGGAGCGACAATGTGGGGGTGGATATCCCCAGCCAGATTCAAAGGTGGAATGCCCAGGATGCCGCCTCCCAGCCCACAGCCCCCACTCCTTATGCCTTTACTCCACCCCCTTCCGAAAACGACCCAACTTCCTGAGGTGTGATGAGCAACAACATCGGATTCATGCAGGGGCGTCTTTCTCCCCTGGTAGACGGAAAAATTCAAGCCTTCCCAAAGGATCATTGGCAGGCAGAGTTTCCCCTGGCGGAAAAAATCGGACTTTCCCTCATGGAGTGGACCCTGGATCAGGAGGGTCTGCGGCAAAATCCCCTTTTGACCCCTGACGGACGCCGGGAGATCCAGGGGCTCTGCCAGGCCCATGGGGTGTCCATTGAAACCCTGACGGCGGATTGTTTTATGCAGGCCCCGTTTTTCAAGGTAGCGGGAGAGGAGCGGCAAGCTTTGCTGGATGATCTGCGGGCGGTTTTGCAGGGGGCTGGGGAGGTGGGGGTGCGCCTGGTGGTGCTGCCTTTGGTGGACAATGGTGCCTTGAAGAGACTGGTTGAGGAAAAGGCGCTGCGGGATGGTTTGCTGGCGCTGATTCCGCTGCTGGAGCAAACCGGAGTTCGGATCATCTTCGAATCCGACTTTCCTCCCCCCTGGCTGAGCACTTTCATCGCCACCTTTCCCAAAGACCATTTCGGCATCAACTATGACATCGGCAACAGCGCGGCGTTGGGGTTTGACCCGGAGGAGGAGATGGCAGCGTATGGTTCGCGGATTTGGAACGTCCACGTCAAAGATCGCCTGTTGGGTGGCACAACGGTTCCTCTGGGGCAGGGCAGCGCCGACTTTCCCCGCGTTTTCAGCCTTTTGAAAAAATCAGGTTATGGGGGGCGCTATATTTTGCAAACCGCCAGAGCCAAAGAGGAAGCCCATTGGGAGCTGCTCCAGGGGTATGCCGATCAGGTGAGCCACTGGTTGAAGGAAGGGTAGCCATGGATCTGGGGCTTGCAGGCAAAACCGCTTTGGTGACGGGTGCCAGCCGGGGTATCGGCTTGGCCATCGCCACCGCCCTCCATCGAGAAGGGTGTCGGGTGGCTTTGAATGGCCGAACGGTTGAGCCCCTGCAACAGGCTGTGGCCGCTTTGGGGGAGGGTGCCAGTTATCATCCAGGGGATGTGACGGATCCGAAGGCGTGCGCCAACCTGATCTCTTCGGTGGGGGCGCGTTGGGGTGGATTGGATGTGCTGGTGTGTAATGTCGGCAGTGGCGCATCGGTTCCTCCTGGGCAGGAGACCCCCCCGGAGTGGCAGCGGGTGCTGGAGATGAATTTATATGGCGCAACGCACATGGTGGCGGCTGCCAGAAAATCTTTGGGGGAGAGCCGGGGCGTGGTGTTGTGCCTCTCTTCCATCTGCGGATTGGCCGCTTTGGGGGCACCGATCACTTATAGTGCTGCGAAAGCTGCCTTGAATGCCTATGTGCGGGGCATGGCGCGACCATTGGGCCAGGAGGGGGTGCGGATCAATGCCCTGGCCCCTGGCAATGTCTGGTTTGAAGGGGGCACCTGGGAGCGCAAGCTTGGGGAAGATCGGGCGGGCGTTCAGGAAATGTTGCAGCGGGAAGTGGCCCTGGGGCGTTTGGGCGAGCTGGATGAGATTGCCGATTTTGCGGTATTTCTCACTTCGGCCCGGGCCTCTTTTGCGACGGGGGCGGTTTTTGTGTTGGATGGCGGGCAACTGCGAGGCTAAAGACACTCATGAGCAAATCCGTATCCACTCCCGGCGATCCATCCAACCCCACCCATTCCGTGCGCCAAGCCCTGGATCTTTCCGGGCGGGTGGCGGTGATTACCGGGGGAGGGGGGCTGTTGGGGGTCCAGCATGGGGAAGCCATCGCCGAAATGGGGGGGATCCCGGTGGTGTTGGACCTGGATGGTGAGAGTGCCAGGGGGTGTGCGGAAAATTTGGCAAAATCTTTTGATGTGCCTGCCATGGGCATGGCCTGCGATATCACCCGATCCGAAGAGGTGGAGGGGGCTCTGGTTCGGGTTTTGGAGCGCTATGGCCGGGTGGATATATTGATCAACAATGCCGCCAACAATCCCAAGGTGGAGGATGATGCCTTTGGTCGGCATGGCTCCAGATTGGAAGAGTTTTCCCTGGATACCTGGAATCAGGACTTGAACGTGGGGCTGACCGGGGCCTTTTTGTGCTCCCGGGTGTTCGGTGCTGAAATGGCGCGTCGGGGCAAAGGGGTGATTCTCAACATGGCCTCGGACTTGGCCATCATCGCCCCGGACCAGCGGATTTATCAGCAGGCCGGCAAATCACCGGAGTCCCAGCCGGTCAAGCCGGTGACCTATTCGGTGGTGAAGGCGGGCTTGTTGGGGTTGACCCGATATTTGGCCACTTATTGGGCCGACCAGGGGGTGCGGAGCAACGCTTTGCTGCCGGGTGGGGTTTTTGCGGAGCAGGATCAGGCCTTTTTGGAAAAACTGACCCGACTGATTCCCATGGGCCGCATGGCTGAAAAACAGGAATATAAAGCGGCGGTGGTCTTTTTGGTTTCAGACGCTTCCTCCTACATGAACGGCGCAACCCTCTCCATGGATGGCGGGCGCACCTGCTGGTAATCCCTGCTCTCCACGCCCTCATCTTTCACGAAAAATGGCTTCAATTGTAGTCTTGACAGGACTACAATGGGGGGGTGTTTTTAAATCCATCAGGGAGAGTTCCATCATGGCCAACACCGAGACCTACGTCCGGGCAAGAGTGGACAAAGCCTTGAAAGAGCGCGCATCTGTCGTTTTGGCCTCTATGGGCTTGAATATGTCGGATGCCATACGGCTGATGTTGATGCGGGTTATCGATGAAGAGCGACTGCCCTTTGAGATAAAATCCCCCAATGTGCTGACGACCAAAGCCATTGAGGAGTTGGAGCAGGGAAAGGGTAAAAAGCTGGACTCCAAAGAGGATCTGTTTGAAGATTTGGGGATCTGATGGATGCGGCAACCCATTCGTTCCAGCCAATTCAAACGGGATGTCAAAAAAGCCATCAAGCGTGGCAAAGAGATGCAAAAGTTGCGGACCTTGATCTCTCTTTTGATGGATGGCGAGACGTTACCGGCGGAATATCTGGATCATCCATTAAAATGTAACTGGCAAGGCTATCGAGACGCCCACATTGAGCCGGATTGGCTACTGATCTATTACATTTTAATGGTTGGTTTGTATTGGCTTATTAATAGCAAAATGTAACTTGACAGATTTTCAGGGCGCCAGTCTTGGAGTTAAATTGTGCCAATTTTTGAGCTGACCCCCAAGAAGAGCCTCTCAAGAGACTGTTCGGTGGATTTTGACCCCGTTTTTGTCTGTTCAATCATCAGTCGATTTTGGAAAGCAAATCGGGATTGACCACCAATTGACGTACACCGTGGGCGTGGTCCTCCATGAATGCATTTTTGGCGCACCACTGACTGAGGCTATTGATGTCCAGCTTGGCGCAGTTGGGGCGGACGCTCCAAGAGACCTGCATGGGTGAGCAGCTCTGTTCACTGTAAGCAGGCCCTGTTGTGGAGCCCAAAAATTCCACAGGAGCACCCGTATTGTCAGGAATTGATTTGGCTTGATGTAAACCGTTGGCTTTGTGGCCGTCGTAGTTCATATCGTTAAAATTTAAAGCGGAAGCATCGTTCACCACGGTAAAAACCTGAGTCTCCACACGCAGATTCGGATTGGCACAGCTTTGAGAGAGGCACGATCCAAGGCCTTTGCCCGGAGTGATGTCACAGGAGGAGTGGACCCAATGGACTTCGATGGTGTCTCCAGCCTGAACACCGGCACAGTTGTTGTTTTGGAGGGGGGTCAACTCCGATGGCGTGAGGGATTTGCTGGCCACACATTGATATCCCCCACCGTGCCCATGATCTCCGGCACCGGCAAAAATGGAAAAATCCTTGGCCTTGTGTTCGGCATTGACGTGAAAATGAATGTTGCACAAATTCAATGCCGTAAAATGGGGGGCCAAGGAAAAGGAACGCCTGTTTTTACCGGTTTTTTGATCTATATCTCTCGGTGTCTGGGGGCCATACCCTGTGCAAGCCACAGGAGTGACTGAGGCTGGTTGATCATCCTGGTGCTTTTCCCCTGCCAAGCCAGCCGTTGGGAGGTAGGCCAGGATGGAGAGTAAGGCTGAAATGTTTATTTTTTTTGATTTCACGATCTTTGCCTTCTCAGTCTGAAATTTATGGGAAAAAGGGGTAGGTGCCCACTGAAACGGTGTTTTTTTCAAAGAGATACCCATTCCGGTTCAGCAGGTGAGTCGAACAATAAACGTTTAGCCACAGAAGGGTACACAGAACACAGAGAAAACCAAAGTCGAGCCAAACTCATGCCCGGTAGTGGTCAGAGTCTTCAGCTGTTTTTCTTGCTTTTCCTCTGCGACCTCTGTGTTTTCTGTGTTCTCTGTGGCCGATTTTTCGGTTTTGAATGAAGTTTAAACGATGGCCTTAAGCGCATCGCTTGAACCAGAATTCGTATGGTTGTCCGGCTTTGGTCAGCAGGGGAAAGCTTTTTCCGGTATCGCTGGCTTCTTCATGGGAAAGGCTGAAATGAGGTGCTGCAAATCTGGTTTCGGAGTTTGTGCCGTCGTTTTGGACTCTTCCGATATTGATCCAAAAAAAATAGCGCCAAACCATGCTCTTTTCCAGCTTCGCCATGTTTGGGGCGGCATTTCAAGGGGAAGCTTTTCAGTAGAGGGTTTGAGGAAGGCTGGCGTTGGGTGGGGGTAGGGAGAGTGGGGTGGTGGGAGGACAAAAAAAACCGCCCCTTTCGGGACGGCTTTTTTTTTAAACGACAGGCTTGACGGGTCAGCTTAGAGCGCGACCACGTTTTCGCATGCGGCGCCTTTTTGACCGGCTACGACGGTGAACTCAACCGCTTGCCCTTCTTGCAAGGATTTGAAGCCCTCGCCGGAGATGGCTGAATGGTGAACAAAAGCATCGCCTTTGCCGCCATTACGCTCGATGAAGCCGAAGCCTTTGCTGTCGTTGAACCATTTGACGGTACCAGTTTCACGTTCTGACATGATCTAAAACTCCTTCACGGTAAAAAGATGGGATTTGGCGTAATGTTGAGACAGAACCACGAGGGAGCCATGAATACAATGCATTTTGGATTTGTGAGTCCTGTCTTGGATACCGTTAAGGGGTCCTGGGGACAGCGACTACCAATTGAGGATTGCACGAAGATGGTGACCACGTAGGAGGCTATGTTTTCGATTACTGCCAGACTAAACACAATTTCCCCAACCCTAACATTGCCAACTCATGGCTGTCAATCACCAAATGCATAGGCCTGAAAAAGAGGAGGGGGGCGATGGATGGTCTTTTTTGGGGGAAGCAAAATCAGTCCGTTCCGGCCTCAAAAACTCCAGACACCTGATTGTTTTTATGGAACTTCTTTAGTCTGTTGATATCATCTGTCTTTATTCCCACACACCTTGAAAGATCAGATGACCGATGCCAACCAGGCCCCCTCAATCTTTTTAAATCGAGAAAGAACGATGAGATAGGACCGGGTTGGTTTAGCCAAACCCAATTGGATCGGCTGAGAGTCGATATGGGGCTGCACCATGGTCATCCTCTTTTTCGGTTAAGGGCAAGATCCAAACCATGCGGAGCCTGTTGCAATAGGCCGTTTTTGGTTTTGTTGTAGGGTGATGCAGCTTTCCATGAGTATCGCAACTGATTGGATATGAAGATGTTTTAAAAAAAATTCAGGCTTTCTCTGAAGGCCAAAATCGATGGATTGCAGCAAGCTCTCTGGTCGATGATGTCACCTGGAAAGTGAAATTCGTGATAGGGTGCGGGGGGAGTTTATGATAAAATTTGCCAGCTATGCGGGTTCGAGTTCCAAATTCGCAATGCCCTGATGTTTGAACTGCAAAACAAGCTTGATATTGTTGGAATTATTTTGCCATGAGAGGGTCATGTGATGCCTATAAAACATCAAAAACATGTGCTGATGGGGCTCTTTTTTCTGTCTGCACTCGTTCTGTTTCAAAATATGGCTGCAGCTTGTACGTTGACGATGGGATACCGCACAAACGAACGGCTGCCACTGATCGGTAAACATCCAGATGCCTCGGGTCTCTACTCAGATCTGTATCGTAAGGCCGCCGAAAAGGTGGGTTGCAGTCTGGAGGTGGTGCGGCAGCCAAAAAAAGTGGTCCTTAAAATGTTGAAGGATGGCCGGATCGATTTTTACCCCGGCTTTAACTTTACCGAAAAGCGTGCTGTTTATACTTTTTATATCGAAAATGGCCTGCCAGGGGGGGATATCGGTGTGTCACACGCCGACTTGGCCGAAGTGACCGACCTGTCTCAGTTGCAAGGCAAAACAATGATCAGCGCCCTGGGAGCGCCAGACTTTCTTCAGGGAGTGACAGGGGTCAGGCTTAAGCAGCTTCCTGAGCTGACGACCAAAAAGGCGCTGTTCCTGTTGCAAAAAAAACGGGGTGATTTTTACATCTATAATCGGTCCAGCATTCATTATCTGTTGAAAACAGAACAGTTTTCCGGTCTGAAAACCCACCCAAACTGCTGTGGCGGGCAAAAGCCCCTCTACCTCGGATTTTCCAAAAATTCCCCCCACTTTGCCGGGAGTGCCAATCCGGATTTTGACCCGACACAAGCGATGACTGCGGTTAATTATCCTGTCATCCTGGAGAAAGAGAGCCTTGCTTATCAATTTCAGCAAGCATTGAAAGAGATGGCTCTGAGCGGTTGGACAGAACAGCTTTATGCTCAATACTATCAATAGACCAGATGAAAGTCAGTTGATATCAGTTACACCACATTTTTTGAAAAAGCAGGGAACATTTTGAGCTACAAAAACAGAATGATCGTCGGTTTTGTTCTACTTATCACCCTGGTTCAGGCATTCATCATCGTGGTGGATACCAGCAGGGCCATCAATCTGCGCACTCAATTTCTCTATCAACAGGGCAGGCTTTTAACCCAAAGTCTTGCCACCTCTTTGAGTGTTGCGGTGTGGAGTCTTGATGAAGAGAGTATCACCACTATTCTTGACGCCATTGTCGAGGATCCAAATGTTCTCTCATCAGAGGTGACATTTGCTATGGAGTACTCCCCTGTCAGCGCCGGATCCACGAAAACCGCCCCTGAAAGTTTTACCGTTACAGCCGTCATTAAAACACCGAAATCCCTCGACCCGAACGAAGAGATCATCGGTCAGATTTCTATTGAAATCTCAAAGTCCTCCATTGAGGAGTATTATCAAAAGCGTCTCCTCGAAGGCGCTTTTGAGCTGCTTCTGCTGCTATTTGTCAACGCCTTTCTGATCGTAAATATGATGCGTTGGATGATGCGGCCCATGCTGCGACTTTCAGACGCCATGGAGCAGCTGGCCAAAAAAAATTATCGGGTTGAAATTCCCGAGCTTGGCAGAAAAGACGAAATTGGCAAAGTGGCGCGAGCTGTTCATATTTTCAAGAATAACGGCATTGAGCTGAAAAGCCTGCAAGAGTCCATGGCGGCGAAGATTGAGGCCCAAACCAAGGACATTACCATTGCCAAGGAGGAGGCGGAGGAGGCCAACCGCGCCAAAAGCGATTTTTTGGCCAACATGAGCCACGAAATTCGCACGCCGATGAACGCCATTATCGGTATGAGCTATCTGGCGTTGCAGACCGGTTTGGACCCCAAGCAGAAGGATTATATCGACAAGATCCACACGGCCGCGAATGCCCTGTTGGGCATTATCAACGACATTCTGGATTTTTCAAAAATCGAGGCGGGAAAATTGGATATGGAGGCGATCCCCTTCCGCCTCAATGAAGTGTTGGACAATCTGGCCAACTTGATCAATGTGAAGGTCTGTGAGAAGGGGTTGGAACTCCTCATGGCGATTGATCCAAAAATTTCCAATGGACTCAAGGGCGATCCTCTGCGCTTGGGGCAGATTCTCACTAATCTGGTCAACAATGCTGTTAAGTTTACTGAGCGGGGGGAGATCGTTGTGCGTGTGGCCCAGCTGACCTCTGACGGGGAGCAGGTCACGTTGCAATTTTCGGTCACAGACAGCGGCATCGGCATGAATGAGCAGCAGGTTGGAAAACTGTTTCAATCTTTCAGCCAGGCGGATGCTTCAACGACGCGCAAGTATGGCGGTACGGGGCTGGGGCTTACCATCAGCAAAAAATTGACCGAGATGATGGGTGGGAAAATTTGGGTGGAGAGTACCCCTGGTGAAGGCAGCTCTTTCCACTTTACCGCCATTTTTGGTGTATCGGCCGAGATCGCATCTGATAGTCAGGTTTCAGAAGTGGACCTGCGTGGCTTACGTGTGTTGGTGGTCGATGACAGTGTGACAGCTCGGGAAATTTTGGAGCAACTGGCAGAAAGCCTCTCTTTTCAGGTGGGCTCAGCCGCCAGTGGTGGGGAGGCTTTGGAGCTGATCCGTCAGGCCGATCACTCTGGAGAGCCTTTCAAACTGGTATTTATGGATTGGAAAATGCCGGGCCTGGATGGCGTTGAAACCTGCCAAAAATTGCAGTCGGATACCAGCCTGAAAGCGCCGCCGAAAGTGGTTATGGTGACAGCCTATGACCGAGATGAAATGTTGCGAAGCGCTCAAGATCAAGAGTTGGGCGGATACCTCTCAAAACCGGTAACGGCCTCCACCCTGCTGGATTCGGCCATGGTGGCGTTGGATTATGACAAACAGCAGAGCATGGCTGGTCCAACAGGGGATTTGGGGCTTGAAGCTGTCCAGGTCATCCGAGGCGCACGGGTTTTGTTGGTTGAGGATAATGAAGTGAACCAGCAGGTGGCTACTGAACTGTTGGAGCTGGCTCAACTGATCGTCACTGTCGCTGAAAATGGTCGAATTGGTGTGGAAAAAGTCAGGGCGGAGGCCTTTGACGTGGTGTTGATGGATATGCAAATGCCGGTAATGGATGGTTATGCCGCCACCCGGGAAATTCGTCAGGATCCCGCCTTTGCCGATCTGCCTATTATCGCCATGACTGCCAACGCCATGGCTGGAGACCGGGAAAAATGTTTGGCGGCTGGCATGAATGATCATGTGGCCAAACCCATTGATCCCAAGGAGATGTATGGTTCCTTGGCCAAGTGGGTGAAGCCGGGGAAGCGGGAAGTGTCTTTGGAGCTGCAGCAACGTTTGGCGGAATCGGCGGCAGAGGCGAAGAGCGATCAACCACCACTGAACTTACCGGGTTTTGATGTCAAAAAGGCCTTGGAGCGTATGGGGGGCAACACCAAAGCTTTTCGTAAGACCCTGGGCAAGGTTGTGGAGGCGGAAAGTGATGCCATGGAGCGGATTCTACAGAGTTTGGATGCGGGAGACCGTGAAGGCGCTGTTCGTGGTGCCCATACGCTGAAAGGGGTTGCTGGCAATATCGGCGCAACCGCCCTGCAAGCTGTTGCAGGGGAGTTGGAGGCTGTGCTCAAAAATGATCCTGGCTCACCTCCCGAGGGGTTGATGGTGCTGACGGGTCAACGCCTCGGGGAGGCCATGAGTACAATCCAGGCGACTTTACAGTCGGGTGGGGCGGTGTCGAAAAAATCGGCTACTGTCGATCGCGCAGCCGTTCAATCCCTGTTGGCAACGCTCCAGGAACAGATAGACAATTTTGATTCCGCTGCTGGAGAAACCTGCGACAACCTGGCTGATCAGCTTCAAGGATCGCCTCTTCTGCGCCATGCCACGGACCTGGGAAAAGCGCTGAATGGTTACGAGTTCGATCAGGCTCAGGAGTTGGTTGGGGAAATGTTGGCCAAGCTTGAAGGGGGATGAGCAGGGATCATTTTTTCGGGTTGAGCCAAAGTAGGTCATCTTGAAGTCGGAGATCGCTTTTTGGGCGTTTCAGCGACCAATCCATCAGAAAAGGAAGTCAATATGCGGGCAGTCGGGTATTCAAAGAGTTTGCCCATCGACGATGTTAAATCTTTGCAGGAGATCACGCTCCCTGATCCGCAACCAGGAACGCGTGATCTCTTGGTCGAGGTCAAAGCTGTTTCCATGAATCCGGTTGACACCAAGGTGCGTAAGCGGGCAGAGCCCAAGGAAGGTTACCGAATTCTAGGGTTTGATGCTTCCGGCATCGTGCGGGCAACGGGCTCTGAGGTGACGCTGTTTCAACCGGGTGACGAAGTTTTTTATGCGGGAGATCTCAATCGGCCTGGCACCAATGCTGAGCTGCATGTGGTCGATGAGCGGATTGTGGGGAAAAAACCCTCCTCCCTCTCTTTTGCCGATGCTGCGGCGCTGCCTCTTACGGCCATTACCGCTTGGGAGCTGCTGTTTGATAGCTTTGGTCTGGCTGAAAAGGGTGGCCAGGGGGATAGTCTGTTGGTGATCGGCGGTGCGGGCGGTGTGGGTTCGATGCTGACACAGCTGGCCAAACAGCTGACCGGTTTAAAGGTGATTGTGACGGCTTCCCGGGAAGAGACCAAAAAATGGTGCCTTCAAATGGGGGCGGATGGGGTGATTGATCATAGACAACCCCTGGGCCCTCAACTGGAAAAGATGGGTATCGTTCCCCGCTATGTGGCCAGTTTGACGGCAACGGATCAGCATTTTAAAGCGATCACGGAAATTCTCAAACCCCGGGGCGCAATTGCCATGATCGATGATCCGGACCCTTCTGCAATCAATGTGATGGATCTCAAACCCAAGTCGCTGTCGCTACACCTGGAACTGATGTTTACCCGCTCGATTTTCGAAACGGAGGACATGATTGCCCAGCATGAGCTGCTCAATCGCGTGTCAGCCTTGGTTGATGAAAATCGCTTGCGTACGACCTGTAACCATCATGGTGGTGTTATCAATGCAGAAAATCTACGCCAAGCACATCGTCAGCAGGAAAGTGGCCGATCCATTGGCAAGACGGTTTTGGAGGGGTTCTGACTGTGGTTCCAAAATGGTCCATTATGGTCTACTTTGGCTTTAACCGAAGGAGAAGCCAAAATGCCGGTCAACGTCAAAATATCGGATGAACTGGTTGCGGAGGCCAAACGGTTTGGCCGGGTCTATCACCGCTCCCTGCCCAAACAGATTGAATATTGGTCCCGCATCGGCAAGATCGCTGAGGAAAACCCGGATCTGCCCTTTACGCTGATCAAGGATATTCTTCTGGCCCGTGAGGAAGAAGAGCATGAGGTGTATGAGTTTGGCTGATGCGCATTCTTCAAAGCCGAATTTTCAAGATGTCCGTCAAGCGACTGCACCCCAACCAAAAAAAAGATCTGGATGGCGCGGTGAAGACTATTGCGGACAATCCCCAATCCGGGGAAGCCAAGGTGGGGGATCTGGCGGGCGTTCGCGTGCACAAGTTTAAAATGGCCAAACAGTTGGCCCTATTGGCGTATGAGTGGAACGAACCGGAAGATGCCATCATTCTCCTGGCCCTCGGGGGTCATGAAAATTTTTATCGGGATTTAAAAAAGTAGCGTCAATCTGGCTACAAGCCATGAAGAAATCAGATATCCACCGCCGAAATCACGACCACGATGGGTGGTTCCATGGTTGGGCGTGGAGTACCCGCCCTTCCCGCAGGGCGCGAGCGACCACGATGTTGCCAGCTGGGTGATGTGGTGGGGGATTCCTGGAACAACGATGTGTGCGATTCTGACTATGAGGGATTATAAACTATTCTATGGTAGGGCAAAGAAAATAGGTAAGGTGTCCCCCGATTCCCCGATTCCCCCCGATTCCCCCGATTCCCCGATTCAAAGAAAATAGGTAAGGTGTCCCCCGATTCCCCGATTCCAAAATAGGTAAGGTGTCCCCCGATTCCCCCGATTCCTGGGTTGGCACCCCAAATTGGGCGGCCATACGAGATTTTCAGGAGGGACAGGAGGGGCAGGATCACTCGCAATAGTATTTACAGAGGGTCTTCCAAAGGGAATCCCGTAATTCCGGCTGACTGTCGGCCAGATTGTTATGCTCCAGGGGATCCTCATTGATGTCAAAAAGCTTGAAGGTCCCCTCCTCGACATAGTTGATCAGATGCATGCCGTTTTTGTAGATGGAGATCTTCGTTCCCTCCAGTTCGGTGGAGGAAATGATGGGGCGTTCATCATAATTTACCCTCTCTCCCCGCAGTATCGGCATCAGGGAGCGTGCATCCAGCTCGGAAGTGTCGATCTCAACCCCCAGATAATCGAGCAGTGTCGGTAACAGGTCCATGGTGCGCACCATGGGTTCGATCACCTGCTGGGAGGTTTGGTGGGGGAACTTAATCATGAACGGTACGGAGAGCTCGGCGTTGTAGAGGTGATCGCCGTGGGAAAAGGCCGAGGCATCCGCCTGTTCGGTCATCAGCTCGCCATGATCGGCCAGTATCACGATCATGGATTTATCATAGACTCCCAGCTTCTTCAGGTGGTTCATCAATTTACCCACTTGAGAATCCGCATAGCGGATTTCAGCATCGTAGGCCGCGATATAGATGCCATCCTCCTGATAGGCGGCCGCTTTGTTGTTGGGTGCGTCAAACTTCCATCGGATGTTGGGCGGGATATCGGTATAGGTCAGCCGTCCCACCGGGGTCAGATCGATGAGGCTTAAGAGGGTGGGGTCATGGTTTAGATAGGTGTCATCGCTCAGATAGTCGGCAAAATGATTGGTCTCGTTTAGGGACCAGTTATAGGGCCAATGGGGATTGAGCAAGGCCAGAAACATGAAAAAATTTTCGTTATCACGCCAATCGGCGATCCAGTCGATGGCTTCGTCAACGGCGCTGGCGTCGGAGTGGGTGGAGTCGGGATCCAGATTGGTGTGGTAGATCTTTTCCCTGAAATCCCCTACCAGATATTTGGTGATATAGTTTCTGAGCAGCGCAAGCGTGTGATAGTCCGTATTGTGGTTGAATGCCCCCACCAGGGTGCCGGTCAACTGGTAATCATCAGGGCCGTGGTCAGGCTCGGCGTTCATGCCGTGATGAAAGGGATATTGGCCGGTCAGAATCGAAGAGACCGAGGCCAAGGTCCAGGAGGATTGGGCCTTGGCGTTGGGAAAGAGGTAGGCCTGCTCCGAAAATTCCTTCAGGTTGGGAGTGGTGTTTCGGGAATAGTCGGTAAGCGAGGTATGGTCCAGCCGCAGGGTATCCACCAGCAGGACGATTATATTGGGTTGATGGTTGTCGCCGGGACTGGTGAGATTGGGAGCGTCGGCGCTGGGGTTGTCCGTTGGCGCGGCACTGGCCAGGGGGGTGTTGATCAGGGCCAGGCCAAAAAAGGCGATCAGCAATAAATGATGTAAAGAGTACATGAGAGAGTTCCTGCCAGTATTTTAATCCATTGCCGGTTGATGAGAACGGCGAAATATAGCAATTCCGTAATCTGAATCGGGTAATGAATCGGGGGAATCGGGGGACACCTTACCCATTTCCTTTGGGTGTCCATAAGTCAGCTTATGGATGCAGAGCGCACCTTACCTATTTTCTTTGCGATGCCACAGCTCCATCTATCTCCTGGAGCGAGAGCGACTGGCATCGGAAATTCTGAGAGCGCTTTTTGGGCCTTTTTTCAGATTATCCGACTCCCATTCGGTCGCTGAACATGACGCCCCCTTCGGGGGCAATAGGTGCGTGCCTCTGGCTCATGGTGTAGACTTCCAGCCACCATGGAGATCATTGGCCAAAACCGCTTTACGCTCAAAC
>JADFZT010000022.1 GCA_015232395.1 Magnetococcales bacterium
AGAATATTTTCTTTGGCCAGCCTGATGACCAAATCCCGGATTTCCTGGGTCAGTCGAGGGCGGCCGACATTTTTGAAAATTTCACCCTTCTGGCTCCGATCAAGCCAGCGGCGGTAGGTTGCGTGTTTCACGATCTCCATGAGATCGACAACGTCATGGTCACAGATGGCCCCGAGCCGGATCAGTTCGGATTTCTCTTCAGCGGAGGGGATAATTCTCTTGGTTGGCACCCGGTCCATGAGGATTTTGATCTGTGCCTTCAGCAGTCGGACCTCAGCGTTATGCCGTGGGGTGAAGTAGTGGGCGAGAATGGTGAACAGGAAGGGGAACATGCGATCCATGGCAAAAACCTACCGTGCTTGATAAAATCTGAAACCATTGGATTTTTATGAAAAATCCAGGATTCCTACAATTTGGTACGGGCCTCAAAAACGTCCCAATGATGAGGGATCTTCAGCCCCAGCACAAATCCTTGAGGCGGCCACGCGATCCCGCTTCAAGCGAGGTCGGATCAGAATCGTTCGATGAGGTTTTTCGGTAAGGGGTCGAGCCCTGAATCGAACCGCATCTCTCCGGGCCATTTTGAGAGTATTTCCGACCACAGCGGATTATACAGCACTTCCAAGCAGTTGCCCCACCTTGCCAGTTACACCCGCTTGACCGGTCGTTCCCTAAACCTTATTGAAATTTAACACAAAAATTTCAAAGAATTCTCGTTCTAGGGTCGGTACGGTCCAGGCGTTGTGAGAAAAAATGGCCGGGAGGAGCAAGAGGAAGCAGAAAAAGGTTGATACAGAAACGATCAACTTTCGAGCCGTGTCGGTTTTTTTTCGGAAAGGTCGTTTATGACAACTATTTCCACCATCAGCTCCACCATCTCCTTGAAATCCAGGCCCTTCCCTTGAAGGGTTGGGCCTGGACAATGGGGAACAGAAGCTTGGCAAAAAAAGGCTTGGGGTCGAGGGTGTCAGATCCTAACCGGCTTTGGTAGCGAGACCCCAGTTACCGTCCTCATCCAGAGCCCGGATCTGGAACAGAACCCGGCTCACACGCATATCGGCGATCTCCAAAATCTGGATACGGCCATTTTCCAAATCCAGCACATCTCCCACTTCAGGCATGCGACCCAAGCGGTCGAAGATTAAACCGCCGATCGTGACATACCCCGGACCACGAGGAAAAGGAAAGTCCAGAGCCAATTCCAGGTCGGAAACCCGCATGCTTCCGTTGATTTCCCACTGACTGCCTTCCAACTTGAGGACATTTTCCGATTCGTAGGTGGATCTGTCCAGATATTCACCTTCCAGTCTGTCCAGGATGTTATCCGGTGTGACGATCCCCAGCATGGCGCCGTGTTCATTGACCACGCAACCCAACCGACGCTTGTTGAGGTTGAATTCTTTGAGAACCGCCCCCATCTTGGCGGTACTTGGAATAACGTATGGATCGGTAAACATGAAGTCGGAGATGGGACGATTCAGCAAGGCCTCCATATCGTCGCAACTGCGGTCCAATGCCTGCATCATCGTTTTGACCCGAATCACGCCAACCACCTGGTCCCCATCCATCACGGGATAACGGTGGTGATTGGTGTTGGCAAAGTGGTGCAAAGCCACTCGAAAGTTCACATGAATGGGCAAGGTGTCGACATCCGGCCGAGGCATCATGACAGACTGGATGCATTCCTCGCTGATTTCAAAGACCCCTTGCAGCATCTGCCCCTGGCTCTTGTCGATCGTGCCGGAACTGGCGCTGGCGTTGATCACCATACAGAGTTCATCCGCCGTCATGGCGGAAGAGTCGTGGCCATGACCGCCGCTCTCTCCGACGATGTCCCCTTGGCCACAAGCGATCAGCAGATAGTTGGAGGAGTGATTCATGACCCAGATAACGGGTGTCCAGATGACATAGAGCCAGTTGATGATCCAGCCCAAGGCACAACTGAGGGCTTCGGCCTTGTGGTAAGCCAGCACCTTGGGGGCCAACTCGCCACCGACAACGTGCAGAAAAGAGATAATGATGAAGCCAAAAACCAGGCCCATGATGTTGGCCCAATCGGTGGCAGACTCCACCGAAAGAAACATGCCGAACGCGCCCTCAAAAGCTGGCGACAGGAGTTCCTTGAAAGCATCCATGCCGATGTAGCCCAAAGCCATGGAAACCAGGGTGATCCCGATCTGGGTGACCGCATAAAATCGGGTTGGTTCGTCATGAAGCAGCTTGACTATCTTGGCTCTCTCATCCCCCATGTCAGCCAGCTGCTTGATTCGACTTCGTCGTGCGGCAGTAATCGCGACTTCCGATCCGACAAAAAAAGCATTGCCTACTACCAGCAGGATGATTGCGACCAGCTTGCCATACAGAACCATTTCCATAGGATTTCCTTTGCGCCCAAAGATGCAACAAATGTTTTTAAATCTATAAGCAACGACGCCTGGTTAAAAAGTGAGGTTGCATGACGGTTCCTATTCAAAGGTTTGGCTGGGGATGAGGCAACAAACCAATCTGCCGCGACCAGGATATATAAGCTTTATTTGGCGCAGGCTCCCGCACTCCAGTCCACCGCGCAGAGTAAAGATTTCCGGTATCCTTGTAAACGCTTACTTACCCACCCCTCGAAAAATATTGGACGGATCCCAAATTCAAGAGAGTTGATCAAGCCCAAGCACTCTCAACCATGAGGAATGAAGAGGGCCAAAACAAGGCGAAAAACCGCTGCTGCCCAAAAAGCTGTTTTGGATAAGAGCGAGGCAAAGCGTCGCTTCATTTATCCAGATCTCTGTCCTGGAATGGGATTCACCGCCCCCCACATCGATCCTGTTTCGGCCTCTTTCCCTCTCTTACCCCACCAGCCCGGAAACCACCTCTCCAGCCACCTCCCTGGTCAGCCCCCCCTCCCGAATCAGCACCACCGAATCCCCATCCACCTTGAGGATGGTCGATGGCTGGCCATCTCCGCCGCCATCTCCTGGTAAAATCAATCCGATTTGGGAGCCCAACACGGCATCTATCTGCGCTGGATCGGTCAGGGGGGGCGTGCCGTAGGGGTTGGCGCTGGTGGAAATGAGGGGTTTATGCCAAAGCTTGAGCAGGGCTTTGACCAGGGGGGAGGAGGAGCAGCGCACGGCAACGGTAGAAAGCCCGCCGGTGATCAGGGAAGAGAGACCCGGCTTGGCAGGAAGAACCAGGGTGAGAGGCCCTGGCCAAAAACGATCCGCCAGCTGCTGCGCCAGGGGGGAGAGGGGTACCGGAGTGAGCTGACCCAGTTGGGCCAAGCTCGAAACCAGGAGAATAAACCCCTTTTCCGGCGGCCTGCCCTTGAGCTTGATCAAACGTTGCAGCGCCCCTTCCTGATCAGGATCCACCCCCAGGCCATAGACCGTTTCGGTGGGGTAGGCGATCACCTCTCCCCGCTGGAGAGCGGCAGCGGCTGCGGCCAGCCTGTCACCATCGGGGAGAGGGGGATTCAGAGTGGTGGGGGCAATGGCAACAGACACGGTCAGCGGGTGGCGATTTTACCCTGTAGGGACGCATCTTTCTTTTCCACACTGGCCGCCATGTTGGCGCTAAATTTTTTCAGCTCTTCGGCAATGCCATAGTCGGAGAGGGCTAGAATCCGCAGGGCAAAAAGAGCCGCATTTTTAGCTCCTGCCTTACCGATGGCCATGGTGGCGACGGGAATCCCCCCCGGCATCTGTACCGTTGCCAACAGGGCATCCATCCCCTTGAGATCCGTGGCGCTGAGAGGCACCCCAATCACCGGCAGTTGGGTCAGAGATGCCACCACCCCCGCCAGATGGGCCGCCGCTCCAGCACCTGCGATCAACACCCGGACGCCCCGTCCCGGCGCTTCCTCAACCAGTTGATGGGTTCGAGCCGGGGTTCGATGGGCTGAGGTGACCTTCATCTCGAAGGGAACGGCAAAGTCATCCAGCACTTTGGCCGCTTCCTGCATCACGCTCCAGTCGGAATCCGACCCCATGAGAATCAATACTTGCGGTTTGGTGTCCATAATCGTCAAGTCCCTTTGCTTTCGCTTTTTTCTCTCTCCCGAGCCACGGCCCGGTAGCCAATGTCGTTGCGATGGTAGGCCCCCTCCCAGGAGATTTTGGCCACCCCCTGATAGGCCCGTTTTTGTGCTGCAGAGGCCCCCTCCCCCAGGGCCGTCACCCCCAACACCCGTCCTCCGGATGTAACCACCTGGCCGCTATCATCACTGCGGGTGCCGGCATGAAACACATGCAGATCAGAAAGCTCTGCCGCTTCGGTCAGACCTGAAATGGCGATTCCCTTGGGATATTTGCCCGGATAGCCCCCGGAAGCCATCACCACACAGAGGGCCGTACGGGGATCCCAATCGATGGTGAGACCCGCCAAAGAGCCCTCGGCGCTGGCCATCAACAGCGGCACCAGGTCCGATTTCATACGCATCAAGACAGGTTGCGCTTCAGGGTCTCCAAAGCGGGCGTTAAACTCCAACACTTTGATCACATCCCCATCGATCATCAAACCGGCATAGAGCACCCCCCGATAGGGGCGGCCTTCAGCAGCCATGGCCCGAACCGTGGGAATCATCACTTCATCCATCACCCGCTGGTTGAGGGCATCGGTCAGCACCGGTGCCGGAGAGTAGGCCCCCATCCCTCCGGTATTGAGACCGGTGTCTCCCTCCCCCACCGCCTTGTGATCCTGGGAGCCCGCCAAAGGCAAAACATTTTCCCCATCCACCAATGCCAGGAATGAGGCTTCCTCCCCCACCAAAAAATCTTCCACGACCACTTCATCCCCGGCCGCGCCAAAAGCCCGTTCCACCATGATCTGATGGACTGCGGCTTCGGCTTCGGCCAAGGTTTGGCAGACGATGGCCCCCTTGCCCGCAGCCAGCCCCGAAGTCTTCACCACGATGGGAGCGCCTTGCTTGCGGACATAAGCCAGGCATGCTTCAGGGTCGGTAAAGACCTGGTAGCCGGCAGAGGCGATCTCATATTTGGCAAAGAGCCCCTTCATGAAGGCTTTGGAGCCCTCGATGGCGGCAGCTTTTTGGGAAGGGCCGAATACCGGGATTCCCGCTTCCCGCAGCAGGTCGCTCAAACCCGCCACCAGGGGATCTTCCGGGCCGATCACCGCCAGATCAATATCTTTTTCCAGAGCGAAAGCTTTCAGCTGGGCCAGATCCGAGCCCGCAATCGGCACACACTGGGCCACTTCGGCTATACCAGGGTTTCCCGGGGCGGCATAGATGGTTTCCACCAGGGGAGATTGGGCGATTTTCCAGGCCAGGGCATGTTCCCGCCCACCACCTCCCACCAGAAGAACTTTCATTCCCATGTTTTCAGGCTCCCTTGTTTGACGCCGGTTATTTTCCCGACTGGACTGCTGAAAGGAATACATGCAAAACTGCCTGACAGTCCAGGCAGCGGAAGAAAAAAATGACACATCTCCCTGTCGCCCCGCCGGAGAACCACATGCCCCGCTTTAACCCCATCGATCCGGCTTTTTTCCGGAAAATTGTCTCCCGGATCCTGCCAAATACGCTGATTTTTTTGGCGATTTTTCTTCCGGCGCTGATTGTTACCGCCAACTTTGACGTTTTTGATGTTCTCATCCGCCTGGTGCGCCAGTATGACGTCTGGTATCTGGACGAAGTGCTCTCCATGCTGATTCTCTGCTTTGTGCCATTTTTAAGCTATGCCACTTGGCGGCTGTTTCATCTGAACACCACCCTGCGCAGCAACGAAGAGACCATCCTGGGTCTGAATCGCCAAAACGAAATGATCCTCAATGCCGCAGCAGAGGGTATTTTTGGCCTGGATCGTTCCGGGCGCACCACCTTCATCAACTCTTCCGCCGCACGCATGCTGGGGCGGGGACGCCAGGAACTCATGGGGCGCTATTGCCGGGAGTTTGTCTTTTCCCCCAAAGCCCCGGCCAAGGCGGAAAATCCCATTCGGGATACTTTTACCAACGGCAACCATCACCTGGTAGAGGAGGCCAGTTTTCATCGGGCCGATGGCGCGGAGTTTCCAGTGGAATATACCTCCACCCCCATCTTTCAGCGGGGACGGGTTGTGGGGGCGGTGATCACCTTTCGGGATATCACCGAACGCAAGCGCACCCAAGCCGAACTGGATCGCCTGGCCAAAGCCATCGAGCAGACCGCTGACATGGTGATTATTACCGATACCCAAGGGGTGGTGCAGTATGTCAACGCCGCCTTCGAGTGGATCACCGGCTTCACCCGGGAGGAGGCCCTCGGAAAAAATCCCCGCTTTTTGAAAATTGGCGAAGAGCCGTTTTTTGGTCAGATGTGGAGCGAGGTACAAAATGGTCGGATCTGGAAGGATCGTTTTTGGAGCCAGGCCAAGGATGGCACCGCTTTTCACGCGGATACCACGGTTTCACCCATCCGGGATCGCCAGGGCAAGGTGAGCCACCTGATGGCGGTCACCCGGGATGTCACCAGAGAGAGCCAGCTGGGAGCCCAACTGCGTCACTCCCAAAAACTGGAAGCGGTCGGCACCCTGGCGGGAGGGATCGCCCACGATTTTTCCAACATTTTGACCGCGATCATCAACTATACCGAACTCACCATGGACGATGTGGATGAGGGGAGTTTGGCTTTTGGCAACTTGAACGAAGTGCTGGTGGCCGCCCAGCGGGCCAAGGGGTTGACGACCCATCTGCTCACCTTCAGCCGCCGAGGTGAGGAAAAGCTTGCCCCCATCGCCCTGGAGCCGGTGATTGCCGAGGCGGTCAAGCTCCTCCAGGCCCTGCTCCCGGCCACCCTCAAGATGGAAGTCACCCTCCAGGAAGTCGGTCAGGTGTTGGCGGATGCCACCCAGATCCATCAGGTGGTGATGAATCTCTGCATGAATGCGGCCCAGGCGATGCGGGGTCGGGAAGGGTTGATGGCGTTGCGCCTGGAAGGGATCAGTGTGGACAAACAATTTGCCCACCGCCACTCCCTGCCCAAAACAGGTGCCTATGCGGCACTGACGGTCCAGGATACCGGGGTCGGCATCACCCCCGAAGGGTTGGAACGGATTTTTGAACCCTTCTATTCCACCAAACCCGTGGGGCGGGGCACCGGACTGGGCCTTGCCGTGGTGCATGGGATCGTCCAAAATCATGGGGGAGCAATTTCCGTGGAGAGTGTGCCGGGTAAAGGCAGCACCTTCCAGATCTTTCTGCCGCAACTGACGGCAGAGGACGAAGCGGCGGGTTGATGGAATGGGTGGCGGGCATCAGAGATGCTTTGTTGCACCGACCAGCCAAAAAACCGATCAGCCCATCATTGCACGCTGGGAGAGGCCATGACGCGGATTCTTGTGATCGAAGATGAACGACAGATCCGGGAAGTATTGAAGCAGGTTTTGCTGAAGGCCAACTTTGAGGTGGAAACCGCCGCCAACGGCATCGAAGGGTTGCAAAAATTTCGTTCTGCCCCGGCAGACCTGGTGATTACCGATATTTTGATGCCGGAAAAGGATGGCTTGGAGACCATTGAGGAGTTGACCCGGGAGTTCAAGGAACTGCCCATCATCGCCATCTCCGGAGGAGGACCGGGGGCGCGGGCACAGTATGCTCTGGATCTGGCCGAGCAGTATGGCGCGGTCTGGATCCTGGCCAAGCCCTTTTCCCGAAAAGATATCCTCGCAGCCATCGAAGAAGCCCTTCCCGCCCAGCCAGCCACTTCTCCTTGACCGGCAGACTGGACGGGTAGACTGAATCTCGAAAGCAGCCCCGGATCTCTCCTGGTATAGCCATTCGAATCAAGAATTGGACATATGCCGTTGTACTTTTGCCGTCATTCCCGCGAATGCGGGAATCCAGGGAGACTGGCACGAACCTTTCCAAATCTTGCATCACTTTCAGCAAAACACCGGCCTTTCTTGAAGATTTGGTTTTTCCTTGAGGGCAATCATCAACTCCCTGGATCCCCGCATTCGCGGGGATGACGAGTCAGGGAAGAGTGTCCAATTTTGAGATAGAACTGCTATATTAAGCTCCTTTTCGTTTTCAGTCAGGCTGTCTCTTCAGGCTTGGCCGGGCAGGTGTTCCAGCCGAGGAGAGGATAGAATGGGCAAAAGCTGAAAAGTCCCGTCACCAGGGGCACCACCCCCACCCAACCCCACACCACCTGGGGTCCGACAAAAACCAGCGCAATCAAGACAAGCCCCACCACCACCCGCAAAATCCGATCAATGCCACCCACATTCGCTTTCATTTTTGCATACTCCCTGTTGTCAGAATCAATGCATGCGCATCTAAATTGATCAAGTTGCAACTGTAGATCCTGATTGGGCCGGGGAGTTCCCGTCAATTTCAGTCGGCTTGCTCTGGTTCCGATCAACTCTGTCAGTAACCGTAGACATTTCTCAGTAACTGTAGGATGTGGTGAGCTGCGCGAACCGCATCAGTCAAGACGCGTAGGGCTTACGCAATCGATCCAAAAGATAAGACTCTGATTCAAACATTTTCTGACAGGTTTCCAACGATGCGGTTCGCGCAGCTCACCGCATCCTACGCAGACCAGGTTATTCCTGGCCATTTCTCAGGGGACGCGGCAGGGCTATTTTAAAACGCGCTTTTCCTTGAAGCCGATCCGCTCAAAGGGGTTGACGACGCTGGTGGCGACATTTTTCAGATGGGCGCTGATACGCTTGAGATAGCGAAGATAGAGCGCCAAGGCGGCTGAATCAGAGGGGGTGATCCCTTCAATCTCCCCTCGCACCAGCTGATCAATCATCTGGTCACAGCTGTGGCGGGTCTGCTTCCGGTGTCGATTCATGATCTCCCGGGCTTTACCCACCTCATACTCCTTGAGAATCTGTTCGATCTCCTGGAAATGTTCCCTGATGTCGGCTTCGATCTGCCCCAGGATCTCTTCACACGCGGGGATCTGTAGTCTGGATGGATAGGCCCGGGCCAGGTCGAGCATGTTTTTGACATTATCCCCGATGCGTTCGATATCGATGATAATGCTTACCAAAACCATCCCCCCCGGAAGCGCGTCCATGCCCCGAAGGGTACAGTGGGTAATCACCTTTCGGCGGATATCCCGCTGATAGCGGTTGATCTGTTTATCCTTCTTGCGGATCGCCTTTTCTACCGCCTCCTGCTCCTCTTCCCGCAGGATATGCACCGCCTCCGCAAACATTTCCCGACAGATGGCCAGCGCTTCATAGCACTCATTCCAGGCTTGACTGAGCAGGTCGTCTTCTTTCCAGGCTGTAAAAAGTTCCTTCAACATGATCTCACCTCGTTATCCAAATCAAAGCCAGGGGAATGAGAAAAAAAAGGCAGAGCACATATAGGAGAGGTACCCATCTGTTTTGGCAGGCCTTCTCCGCCAAGATGCGGGCCAGATCGATGGGTAGATGACGGATTTTTTTGAAGGGGTAGATCAGGGCAATGCCGGAAAGGTTGAAGAGCAGATGAGAGAAGGCCACCGTCACAGGCTCAATGGCGCCACTGACCAGGCTTGCCAATATGGCGGTGATGGTGGTGCCGATATTGGCCCCCAGGGTGTAGGGATAGATCTGGTAGAGCGTTAAAATACCCGCTGCCGCCAGGGGGATGACGATGGAGGTGGTGATGGAGCTGCTCTGCACCATCACCGTAAAAACCATCCCGAAGAAAAAGCCCTGCAATGGGGTTTTAAAAATGTGTCTGGAAAAGAAAGACTCCACCCGCTTCAAAAGCAGCATTTTCAGGAGCTTGACCAGCAGCCGCAAGGATGAAAAAAGCATCGCCAGGCTGATGATCAGAATGATGATCGGCTCTTTGCCCGCCAGATCGACGATCCAGTGGGAGACCGGAGCGGTGATGAGCTTGATGGGGCTGATAAAGGACAATCCACCGACATTTTGAAAGCCCAGGGCCAGCTTTTCGGAAAAGGTGCTCAAAAACCCGGTAAAATGTTGCAGAGGAAAGAGGAGCAGGACCGCAAAAATATTGAAAAAATCGTGCATGGTAGAGGCCGCAAAAGCCAGTTTGAACTCCTGCTTGCGGCCAATATGCCCCACGGAAACCAGGGTGTTGGTCACACTGGTACCGATGTTGGAGCCCATGATGATGGGAATGGCATTTTGCACGGTCAACACATCCCCGGCCACCATGCTGACCACCATGGAGGTGGTGGCAGAGGAGCTTTGCAGCAGGCTGGTGGCGAGAATGCCGATAAAGAGCCCAACATAGGCGTTTGAGGTGATATGGATAATCTCCTGGGCGATGCCAGCACCGAAAAGCTTGAAGGCTGCACCAATCAGGGCAATGCTCAGGAGAAAGCCATAGAGAACCGCGATGATGCCGACGATCTTGCTGGCCTCGGAGATCTTGATCTTCACATCATCTCTCCTGGATGACCAGCCGTCGGGACTGGACGCTTCAGGATGCGCCAGAGAGCCAGCTGTTGAAGCCGATGGTGAGGAAGGGTGTTGTTCTGCAAGGTTCGTCGGCTCATGGTTAGCGCTTCGACTCCCGGATCGGAGGGTGCTTTAAACAGCTGTAGGCCGCGAGCACCAACAGGCATTCAGCATATATTTTAATCACATCCTCAGAGGTGGAGACCCAATCATAGATCACCGGATGGGTCAGGATGTCGTGGCGGTTGGTGAGAATATCCATCACCCCCATGAGAATGGAGAGTACCACACCCCCTGCCACCATCCCACCAGCACTCTCCCAATAGGGAATCAACCCTTTTCGATAACGATACATCAACCCCAACCCGATAAAGGTGTAGGCAAAAACCACCAGATCATCCAGACGATCACTGACACCGCTCTCCCGCATCTCCAGCAAGTCGTGGATGAGATAGTCGATCTCTTCGTGGATCATCATCATTTCATCAAAAGCGAGAAACAAAAAGCCCAAAGCCATCAGCGCCCAGATAAAGACCGGCCTCTGCCAGTGGGGTTTGTCGGTCTCCCCTTCTAGCGCATCCCGCTCATAAACCAGCCAGCAAAAGAGGGCCACCGCCACCAGATGGAAGGCGGAGAGGTGGGTCATCAGGCGATTTTCCCGAAAATAATATTCCAAATCCCCCTCAAACGATCCCCCATAGAGGGCGCTACCACAGAGAATGGTATCCAGAGCGATCAAAAAGAGGGTAAACATGACATCCTGCGCTTCGGGGTTGGATTCGCTTTTTCATCTTGGGATCTGGCCATGGTTACCATAACCGGCAATGGGGGGTGGGATCACCGGTTTCTTGTAGAAAAAATCCAGATTGTCAGATAGCCCCCTTCTCCTGCAATCAACGTTGCGGGGGGGAGAAGAATTTCCGTAATCTGACGAATGAATCCCTGAACAACCCCATCTGTTCCATCAAAAGGCCCGATGTCCCACCGACTCAAATCCTTCCTGCCCCTGGGGCTGATTCTACTCATGGCCCTGTTGATCCGTCTGCCCGGGATGTGGTGGGGGGATGGGGAGTTGGTGCCGGGGCAGCTCACCACCTGGAATACCGATGAATATTTCCATGTGCGGGTCGCCAGACAGTTTACCCAAGGCCCCATCGACCATGACTCCAACTATGTCAAAGCCTTCGGTTTGCAGATGGCGGGGATGGCGGGGCTTCTTCAAGGCTCCTGGAGCGGTTTGGATTCCGATCAATTGATCCGTGGGGGGCGCTGGGTTTCCCTCTGCTATGGGGTGGGGTTGGTGCTCCTGGCTTTCGTGACGGTGCGGGACGCCTTTCGAAATCGCCCTGCCGCCCTGTTGACCGCAGCCATGGTGGCCTTATCAAGCCTGGTGGTGGTACAGAGCCATCTGGCTGTGGCGGATATGGCCAGCACATTTTGGGTCTGGATGGCCGCGTGGCTCACCCATGGGGCCATCACCAGCCGATCTCGCTGGCGCCAGGGAGGAGCTTGGGCCGCTTGCACCCTGGCCATCTCCACCAAGCTCGCTCTGGCAGCGGTGGGGCCTCTGATCTATCTCCTCGTCACCAGCCGGGAAAAACAGCGGGATTTTTTGTTGGGGCTGGTGGTAGGGATGGCGCTATTTTTTCCGGTCAACGGCTTTGCCATTGGTCCGGAAGGTTTTTTGGCCATCTGGGATAATGTCCTCTCCGATTCCATCCAGGTCATTCCCAGGCACTCCCCCCTGGAGACCCTGGCGACGATTATAATCTCCCTGGCGCCGGGGCTCTCTTTTCCGGTGGTGGCTGCGGCTGGAGTCGGTCTTTGGGCTGCCGTCAAAAAGGGAAAAGAGCCGGGAGGCCAAGGGTTTCATCAGGGACCATGGCTCCATTGGGGCTGCTTTGGCACCCCGGTTTTGATCCATTTCGGCTTACTGCTTTTGCTGGATGATCCCTTCGAGCGTCATCTGCTCCCCCTGGTGCCGGTTTTTTGTGGCTTGGCGGCCTTCGGCTGGATCCACTCTCTGCCCAAAGGGTGGTCACTCCCCAAACAACTGCTGGCAACCGCCCCTCTCATCGCCTATCTGCTCTTCTTTGCCATCGATGGGGAGCGGCCCTTCTGGAACGATAGCCGCATCCTGGCCCGGCAGTGGATTTTGCAGCATGCCGGGCAGGGGAGTTCTATTTTACAAGGGCGCTACGCCTATCTGGCACTACCAAAAGAGCGATTTCGGGTGACCCGGCAAAAGCGCCGGGACCGAAGCGTACCCCGGCTGGATCGCTTTGACTGGATCATTCTCCACGAGGTACACACCTACCGCTACCGCCGCTCCCGGCTCTCCCCCTTTGGCACCCCTGATCGGGATAACATCTACCACCCGGATCTGTTTGGGGTGCGACATCTGGATGCCCTCTGGTCCGGGGTGCTCCCCTTTCGTCCCGTGCAGGTCATCCCCATGACACCCCCCCTCACCCTGGAGCGGATTCTCTACCGACGCTATTGGGGCCCCTTTCAGAGCTTTGTCGGGGATGTGGTGATTTATCGAAAAATGGCGGACCCTTTTCAGAAACAGGATCGACGCTTTTCCTTGGGTGACCTGGGAAACGGGCAAGCCAAAGGAGTCTCTGAGAGTTTATTCTAATACAAATTTTGGTTCAAACGATAAGCTTAAGGCCTTCGTTTTCAACTTCATTCAAAACCGAAAAATCTGCTACCCAGAGCACAGAGGCCACAGAGGAAAATCATGAAAAACAGCTTAATATTCAAACTACTGCATGACACGATCTTGGCTCGACCTTGGTTTTCTCTGTGTCCTCTGTGGCTAAACTTCAACTCACCTGTTGAGCCGGAATTGGTATAGCAGTTCAAATCAAGAATTGGACATATGCCGCTGTACTTTTTCTGTCATTCCCGCGAATGCGGGAATCCAGGGGGGGTGGCGCGAACCTTTCCAAAATCTTGCATCACTTTCAGCAAAACACCGGCCTTTCTTGAAGATTTGGTTATTCCTTGAGGGCAATCATCAGCTCCCTGGATCCCCGCCTTCGCGGGGATGACGAGTCAGGGAAGAGTGTTCAATTTTGAGATAGAACTGCTATATGAAGAGCCTAACGGTCTGATGGCAAACCATATCCCAGTTTAGCCAGCAGATCTCCAGCGCACTCCTGAAAAAACGCCTCGTCCACTTCGCCAAACTGGCACTGGGGCTGATATCCGGTATTGGGGGAGACGACGTTGGTGAGTTTGTCGGGGGGGGTGAAGGCCGTGGGTTGGTGCTGAAGGAGGGGGGAGAGTTCCTCCATCACCCCCCGATAATCATCCCGCAATTTTTCGTAGCTGACGAGCTGGATGTGGGGGTTGTGGCGGGCGGCTGAGACCCAGCCACTGACATGACTCTGCCAGCGGTGAACCATGCTTTTTTGCTGGTTGATTTGATAACGCAGCAGACGACCACCGGGTTGCGCACGAATGAACTGCTGGCAGGTTTCGGTTTGGGGGCCTTCCCGCCAGGCCAGTTGATTGTTGAAACGCCAAAAGCTCGGCATCACCCCTCTCGGATCCCGATGGATGTAGAGAATGATGAAGGACTGGGTAATCTCTTCCAGCACCCCCGCAAAAAAATCAACGTGGTGGTGGGATTTGATGATCTGGGAAAGAGGGTAGCTGCTGAATTGCTGAAAAAACCTGGCCACCCTCGGGGGGTGAAAATAGTTGATATTGAACTGATCGGAATCAAAGTTGATCCAGGGCTTGGCGACATAGCCGTAGGAAGCGGCCAGGGAGTTCATCAAAAAATGGGTGCCCGAGCGTTCATGGCTGATAACAATAACCCGGGGCGGGGTTTGTTGAAGACTTTGATTTCCATCCGTAAGGGGGCGACTTACGGCGCGCTCAAAAGAGGGTGAACAGCTTGTCGAAGTGGGCAAATTTGAGAATCTTACGCACTTCCGGCTTGGCGTTGATGATTTCGATCCTGCTTTTTTGGGAGCCTGCCTCGTTATGCTCCTTCAACATCAAAAGCACCCCCAAACCGCTGCTGAGAATATAGTCGATCTGCTTGAGATCGAGTATATAGTGGGTGCCGGGCTCATATTGATTGTAGATGTTTTGCAGCGCTTTACGACTCTCATACCCCAATTCGCCGATTGGGGTGATGATAACTTTTCCGCCTCTTTCAATCACATCCATCGTATGGTCCAGTTTACTGGTTTGGAAGTCTAACAGCGATTCAGGAAGGTCACCTTACCTTGGATCCACTCATTCCGACAGGTAACAACACCAAAAACCGGATCATTTTGGCTGAATTTATTCTATCTTTGCAAGCTCATAAGGCACTTTTTGTCGGCCACGTAAACAAAACCACACTCCAACCCTACAACAAAATCTATATCATACACTGCCCGCCAGAATAATCCCCTTCAACGACGGTGATATCTCTTCCAGATCCAAGGGGCCACCGGGGTGGGGTCTTTCCAAAGACCGATACGTCTGTTTTTGGCTTTTTTTTCCATCGCCTGCAACGCCTTATCCCGGGAATATTTGGTATTCCACCAAGCGTGCCCGCTCTTCAACAGCTCCTGGCTTAAATTTTTTCCGTCCGGGAGAACAATGTGGGCCACCATCCGACCATAGCGGTCCCACTCCTTCTCCTCCACCGTCACCTTTTTGCCCAGGGTGAGGCGGGTCGTAAATCGTTTGGCCCGGTTGGCATAGGGCTGCCCCCGCTCCGGGGTATCAATCTCCGCCAACCGTATTCGAACCCCACGTTTTTTATCGGGATAGCGCAAAATATTTCGCGGTTTGACTTTGAGGGTGTCCCCATCATACACCTGCATCACCGTGCCTTGCCAAGAGGCCGACAGCGCTGATGTTGGCGACAAAAACAGGCTCAAGGCAACCATCAGGATGGGTATGTTCCAACGGCGACCACGCAAAATACCCAGCGGCAACCTGGACAGCAGAGAGAGTGATCTGTCAGCAACCTGGAAACGATCGTTGGGAACCCAACGAAATGAAACGGCAGGAAAAGAGAATGAAGAGTCTGTTCCGGGTGAAAACCAGGGGTAAGCAACCGCCAGCCAACGCTGAAAAAACGCAAACGCTGGCTGGCGATAAATATTTATCATCTGTTTCTATGGCAGTACCGATTCACTGCCCCTGAGCCAGGCATCCGCCTCCCGAGCCGCAGCGCGACCGCCAGCGATGGCTTTCAGCACCAAGGATTGCCCGGTGGCCACATCTCCCGCAGCAAAAACCCCTTCCACACTGGTCATGTGGCGGGCATTCACCTGGACGTTACCCCGGGGATCCAGCTCCACGCCCAGATCGTTGATCAGGCCAGGCTGCACCGGATGCAGGAAGCCCATGGCCAGCAGCACCAGATCAGCTTCCAGGGTGAACGCAGAACCGGGAATCTGCACCATTTCAGGCCGCCCGCCATCCTCTTGAGCCTCCCAGCGCAGTCGGACACAGTTCAGACCCTTGACCTGCCCCCCTTCCCCTTCAAAAGAGGTGGTCAACACCGACCAGAGTCGCTCACACCCTTCCTGGTGTGAGGTGGAGGTTCGCATCATGTGGGGCCAGAGGGGCCAAGGGGTCTCCTGGGAGCGTCCCATGGGGGGCTTGGGAAGCAATTCGATCTGGGTCACCGAAGTGGCCCCATGACGAATGGAGGTTCCCACACAGTCGGCACCGGTATCACCACCACCAATCACCACCACCCGCTTGTCTGTGGCCAGAATATCCTGATCCTTGGGGAGGATGGTCCCGGCTACCCGGCGATTTTGCTGGCTTAAAAAGTCCATGGCAAAATGAACGCCGTCCAGCTCCCGACCCGGCACAGGCAAATCCCGGGGGGCTTCTGAACCACCGGTCAACACCACCGCATCATAATCCTTACGCAGGGCATCTGCCGGAATATCCACACCGACATTTACCCCGGTGCGAATTTTAAGGCCCTCCTCACTCATCTGCTCAAGGCGGCGATCAATGACCCATTTTTCCATCTTGAAGTCAGGGATCCCAAATCGCAAAAGCCCACCCGCCCGCTCATTTTTTTCAAACAGGGTGACATCGTGACCCGCCCGTACCAGCTGCTGAGAGGCGGCCATACCCGCAGGACCGGAGCCCACCACGGCGATCTTCTTGCCGGTTTTTTCCGAGGGCGGTTCGGGTTTGATGATACCCCGCTTGAATCCTTCCTCGGCGATGGTTTTTTCGATCTCCCGAATGGTCACCGGCTCGGCGATGATCCCCAACACACAGGAAGACTCACAAAGCGCCGGGCAGATGCGACCCGTGAATTCCGGAAAGTTATTGGTGCGGTGCAGTGCCCGGACAGCCTCCTCACACTGATCCCGGTAGACCCAGTCGTTCCACACCGGAATGAGATTGTTCAAAGAGCAGCCGTTGTGACAAAAAGGCACCCCGCAATCCATACACCGAGCCGACTGTTGCCGCAGACGCTCCAGGGGAAACTCCTGGTACAGCTCCTGCCAGTCAGCCACGCGATCCGCTACGGGACGTGTTTGGGGCACCTCCCGGTCGATCTCCATGAAACCTGTTGTTTTACCCATTGGCTGCGGCCTCTCGCTCCTTCATTTCGGCAAGTACCCGTTTATATTCCATGGGCATCACCTTGACGAAATGGCCCAGTGTGGTCTCCCAATCAGCCAACAACCGTTTCGCCAAAGGGCTCTCGGTATAGGCTGCGTGTTTTTCGATCAATGCCTTCAGGAGGGACTTATCCTCAGCATCAATCACCTCTTCCAGCTCCACCATGGCCATGTTGCAAAGGGAGGGGAATTTTTTGTCGGGATCCAGGATAAAGGCCATCCCGCCACTCATGCCCGCTCCAAAGTTGCGACCTGTTGCCCCCAGCACCACCACCGTGCCGCCGGTCATATATTCACAGCCGTGATCACCCAGTCCCTCCACCACCGCTTGGGCTCCGGAGTTGCGCACACCGAAGCGCTCTCCAGCCAAGCCGCGAAAATAGGCTTCACCCCCAATGGCACCATAGAGCAGTGTGTTGCCGACGATGATGTTTTCCTCAGCCAGAAAACCCGAGACCTTGGGGGGCCTGACCACAATACGGCCACCAGACATGCCCTTGCCCACATAGTCGTTGGCCTGGCCGTCCAGATGCAGGGAAACCCCCCGGACGTTGAAGGCCCCGAAACTTTGGCCTGCCACCCCATCAAAGTGAATCTTGATGGTATCTTCCGGCAATCCCTCCACCCCGAACCGTTTGGAAATTTCTCCCCCCAGCATGGCACCGGTGGTGCGGTCGGTATTGTGGATGGGCAGGCGGATTTCAATGGGCTCCCGGGTTTGGAAGGCCAGATCCGCAAGCTCCATGAGCTTGTGATCCAACACCCCGTCGATACCGTGATCCTGGGCCATGACACAGCGGGTCTGGATGTTGGGGGGGACGTCCGGCTTGGTCAAAATCGCCGTAAAATCAAGTCCCCGCGCCTTCCAGTGATCGGTGGCCTCGTCCACATCCACCCGATCCACCCGTCCGATCATCTCGTCGATGGTTTTGAAACCCATCTCAGCCATGATTTCCCGAACTTCGTTGGCCACAAAATAGAAATAGTTGACCACGTGTTGGGGCTTGCCGGTAAATTTGCGTCTGAGAGCGACCTCCTGGGTAGCGATGCCCACCGGGCAGGTGCCCAGGTGACACTTGCGCATCATGATGCACCCTTCCACGATCAGCGCGGCGGTACAGAAACCATACTCTTCCGCACCCAGCAGCGCACCAATCACCACATCCCGTCCAGTGCGCATCTGGCCATCCACCTGAAGGCGGACCCGGCTGCGAAGGTCGTTCAATACCAGGGTCTGGTGGGTTTCGGAAAGGCCCAATTCCCACGGGCCACCAGCGTGTTTGATGGAGCTGACCGGGCTTGCCCCGGTGCCACCGTCACCACCGGAGATGAGGATCATGTCGGAGTGACCCTTGGCCACACCTGCCGCGATAATCCCCACGCCTATTTCAGAAACCAGCTTCACCGACACCCGGCCTCGGGGATTGACATTCTTCAGATCAAAAATCAGCTGTGCCAGATCCTCGATGGAGTAGATATCGTGGTGGGGCGGCGGGCTGATGAGGGTCACCCCGGGGGTGGTGTTACGGGTCCGGGCGATCACATCATTGACCTTGTGACCCGGCAGCTGCCCCCCCTCCCCGGGTTTGGCACCCTGGGCGATCTTGATCTGCATTTCGTCGGAGTTGGCCAGATAGTGGCTGTGAACTCCGAAACGACCGGAAGCGACCTGTTTGATGGCGCTACGGGCAAAGTCACCGTTGGGTCGGGGGGTAAAACGATCCGGATCCTCTCCCCCTTCACCGGTATTGGACATTCCACCCAGGCGGTTCATGGCGATGGCCAGGGTTTCGTGGGCCTCTTTGGAGATCGATCCAAAAGACATCGCCCCGGTGACGAAACGCTTGACGATCTCCTTGGCGGGCTCCACTTCATCCAGAGGCACCGGCTTGCGCCCTTTTTTCAGGCGAAACATTCCCCGCAGAGTGCACAGCGCCTGGGACTGCTCGTCGATCAGCTTGGTAAATTTTTTGTAATAGTCGTAGTTGTTTTCCCGGGTGGCCCGCTGGAGCCAGGAGATGGTTTCGGGATTCCACAGATGGCGCTCTCCCTCAACACGGTATTTATAGTCCCCCCCCACATCCAGATCATCCTTGTGGATGACTTTACCGCCAAAAGCGGTGCGGTGGCGGCGTAGGGACTCCTCGGCGACACCTTCCAGGTTGACCCCCTCAATGCGGGAGACCGTGCCGGTAAAGTAGCGTTCCACCACTTGATGGCTGAGGCCGATGGCTTCATAAATCTGCGCGCCACAGTAGCTCTGCAGAGTGGAGATACCCATCTTGGAAAAAATCTTCAAAAGCCCTTTGCCCAACGCCGTAATATATTTGGCATGGAGGGCTTGGGGGGTGACATCCTTGGGGAAAAGTCCCTGGGCGGCCATTTCGTCGATGGAGCTGAAGGCGAGATAGGGATTGATGGCCCCCGCACCGTAACCCGTCAGCAAAGCGAAATGAGCCACTTCCCTGGCTTCGCCGGTTTCGACGATCAGGCTGGTCCGATTGCGCAACGCTCCCCGGATCAGGTGATGGTGAACCCCAGCGGTAGCCAGCAGACTCGGAATGGGGACATTTTCAGCATCCGCACCCCGGTCAGACAAAATCACCAGGTTGCACCCCTCCCCCACCGCCTGGGTAATCTCATCGAAGAGTCGCTTCAGGGCGTACTCCATACCCGCCGCACCTCTCTTGGCCGGGAACAGCATGGAGAAGGTTCGGGCATTGAGACCCTTTTGATCCACAGCCCGAATGCGGGCCAAATCTTCGTTGGTCAGGATCGGCTGACGCAGGCGCAAACGATGGACGTGCTCGGGGGCCTCTTCAAAAAGATTGCCCACCGGACCCAGCTGGATATAGAGGCTCATCACCAGCTCTTCCCGGATGGGATCGATGGCTGGGTTGGTCACCTGGGCGAAGAGCTGCTTGAAATAGTTGAAAAGCAGGATGGCTCTATCCGAAAGCACCGCCAAAGGCACGTCGTTGCCCATGGATCCGGTAGGCTCACGACCACTCAGGGCCATGGGCGCCAGCAGGACGTTGAGATCTTCTTCCGTGTAGCCAAAGGTGCGCTGTTGCGTCTTTAAGGGGATCGCCTCAGCCGCCAGAGGGGTTCCTTCGGGCAGCTTATCCAGATCGACCAGGCCTTGGGAGACCCAATCGCCGTAAGGCTGGCTCTGGATGATGGATTGCTTCACCTCGGTATCGTCGATAATCCGACCCTGATCCATGTCGATGATGAACATGCGACCGGGTTGCAGACGACCGTTGTGGAGCACTTCTTCCGGGGGAAAGGTGTAGGTCCCCGCTTCCGAGGCCATCACACACAGGCCATTCTTGAGCACCTGATAGCGGGCAGGACGCAAGCCGTTGCGATCCAGGGTAGCCCCGATCACCCGACCATCGGTAAAAGCGACCGCCGCAGGACCATCCCAGGGTTCCATGAGGGAGGCGTGGAATTCGTAAAAGCCCTTACGCTCGTCATCCATCTGTTGATGATTTTCCCACGCTTCGGGAATCATCATCATCATGGCGTGGGGTAGAGAGCGGCCCGACATGATCAAAAATTCCAACGCCCGGTCAAACGATGCGGAGTCGGAAAGCCCCTCAGGCACCAGAGGAAAAAGTTTTTTCAGATCATCACCGAACATCGGTGAGGCGAGAACCCCTTCCCGGGCGCGCATCCAGTTGATGTTGCCCCTCAGGGTGTTGATCTCGCCATTGTGGCAGATCATGCGGAAGGGTTGGGCCAGATCCCAGGTGGGGAAGGTGTTGGTGGAGTAACGCTGATGCACCATGGCAAAGGCGCTGACCGCCTCCGGCTCACCCAGATCCTGATAATATCCTCCGACCTGTTCGGCCAAAAACATCCCCTTGTAAAGCAGGGTGCGGGAGGAAAAACTGGAGACGTGAAAGGCCCGGGCTTCTTTGGTTTCATAGCCCATGATGGCATTTTCGATACGTCGTCGGATCACATAAAGTCGGCGCTCAAACCATTCCGAGTCGGCATCCTCGGGGCGGTTGCGTACGCCCACGATCACCTGCTTGATATCAGGTTCCACCGCCTTGGCGGTAAAGCCGATCTGGGCTTCCTTGCTGATGGGCACATCCCGCCAGCCAAGAAGCATCTGCCCCTCTTGGGCGATCATCTGCTCCACCACCCGCATACAGGAGGTGCGCATCCCCTCCTCCTTGGGGAGGAAGATCATGCCAACGCCATAATCACCCGGTTGTGGCAGGGTGATTTTGAGCCGACGGCAGTCGCTTGCCAAAAAGGCGTGGGGAATCTGCATTAAAAGCCCCGCGCCATCACCGGTCAGCGGGTCGGAACCTGCTGCACCACGATGGGTGAGGTTTTTCAAGACCTCCAAACCCATCCGCACGATTTCGTGGGACTTTTCGCCCTTTATGTTGGCAACAAAACCGACGCCACAGGCGTCGCGTTCGAATTGGGGATCATAAAGGCCCTGTTTATCGGGAAGGCCGCTTCGGGTCATAACGACTCCTCTAAGAGGGATCACTGAAGATGACACAAACGCATTAGAGTAACCAAACCGACACCTCTGTTCAACCAAGGCAGCCGGTGAAAATCTACATCAAAAAGGCAGGCCACATCAAAAAGGCAGGCCACGTCAAAAAGCGGGACAAGAAAACGCCCTGCTTTTCAGTCAAACAAGCAGCCGGAATCAAGCCACTGAGGCCCCTCAAGCCAATTTATCCATTTATTGGATCATACATCCCCAGAATGGGGGTGACCAAATGCAGAGGATGGAAAGAGGCTTCGAAAAAAAACCGAGGGAAAGCCCCGAACAGGCCACTTCCACGCGTCAAAGCGCTCAATCAATCGGGTGGGGCGCCGGAAAAATTTGGTTACAAACAGCCGATAGACTACCGTAATCCCGGCCTTGAGAAAAGGAAAAAGGCGAAGTGAGTCGAGGAAAATGCTGCAAAGCACAAAAGATCTGCCATAGCCGTTCAATCAAATAAATGGCCTCTCTTCCCTGACTCACCATTCCCGCAAACCTGACTCACCATTTCCTGGGAATGCGGGGATCCAGGGAGATCATGACAGCCCTTGAGCAAAAAGCCGAATTTTCAGGAAGCCGGGAGTTTTGCTGAAAGGGGCTCAAAATTGGACAAGGTTCGCGCCAGAGACCCTGGATTCCCGCCTTCGTGGGAATGAGAGCAAAGGAGCAACGGCATCTTGATTGGAATGGCCATATTTACGTGCCGGAGATATGAAATGAGCCCGTCAAACCGCTTTCGGTATGGGTCAGGGTGCAGGAGGTCACTTCCCGGAAACCCACCGGATTGGGGGTGATGACATACCCGGCCGGCAGCCCCTCTTCCAAAACCCGGGAAGCATCGGTGCAGTTTTCCACCTTGGCACAGCTGGGCTTATCTACGGCGCAGTGTACCAGATTGATCTGGCCACCAGCGACCAGGCCACCAACAATGCCTTCCAAAGCGGTCTGGGCGGCTTCATCAGAGAGATCGGCAAACATGGGCACGGCAATCGCAACCAGTACACCGATAATCACCACAACCATGATAAGCTCGATCAGGGTGAAACCACTCTGCAGGTAGCGGGCAGCCCCCGTTTTTTCAACCCTGGGAAAGAGTGATATCCCAGTCAAACCCTGGAAGAGCCGCTCCCTTTTCATCGCTCCCACCCCGCTGGTAACAGACCCATCATCCCGCAACAGACCAAAAAGCCGTCACCTCGTTCCGATCACAGACCAGACCACTCGACAAAATCGCCCCAAAAGCGATAACCCAATCCCCAAACAGCAAAGCCCCCCCCAGCCTGTTCCTGGCCGGGGGGGGTGATGCTCTGTCGGGAGTAGCGGTCAAGCCACTCCCGACCGTGTCAGGTCAACAAAGTTACGGTTGGATAACCGTCGCTGAAGCGGTCATGGAACCGATGGTCACGATACAGGCAGGGTAGGTACCCGACATGGCGGCATCAGCGGGCAGACCCCCTTCGAGAATGTTGGTCACATCGGCACAAGCCGCGAGGGAGACACAGTCGTTGTGGCCGGAAGAGACGGTACAGACCGCTTTGTTGGTGGCGCTGGCCGACATGATCGCCCCGGCAATACCGTCCGCAGAAGCCTGTTCCGCTTCGCTGCTCAGATCGGCAAACTTGGGCACAGCCACAGCGGCCAGGATACCCAGGATAACGATCACCATGATCAATTCGATGAGGGTAAAGCCACTTTCACGGTGTTTTTGGTTACGAATTTGAGTGTTCATGGTACAACTCCTTGATTTCCCTTCAGGTCGCAACCTTCAGGATGGAAATTGCCCCGCTCAGGTTTCCCAAAGGGCCGCAGCCCTTGCGTGGAAAAGTGAACAGGACTCACATGGCCCTCTATTGGACCACACATCCATATTAAACTATAAGCGAATTGAATGATACCCCATAGTCGGAAACAGAACGTAACAACTTCTTCATCCTATATAATTTTGATAAATGTCGTATTATTCACCAAAAATTCTCAAAAAGTTCATACAAAGCCCATCCTGAAAAAAAGATCAGCAAAAGACCCATCAGCCTTGGATGGGTGTGCAACAGGCGACTGGGCAAGCTCCGAAGATATTGAACATGGCTCTTGACAGCCTCACCGGAGAACTGCTGATTGGCCCACGCCTCAAAACGTTTAAGAAGGCTCGGACGAAAGGTGATACAGAGCCCCACCCCCAGGGTAAAGAGCGTCGAGAGGGCGGTAAAAAGAACAAAACTATCCCAGATCCACTCCCGCACATGACGAGAGCTGGCACTCCCTTTGGGGGTGGGCTCTCCCAATTCCCGAGCCAAGTGGCTCCAGAGAACATGCAGGATGATCGCCGATATCAGAGAGATCCCTCCCCCGAATAGACGGTGATGCCGGTAGACAAAGCGCTCCACCGTCATCGACCAGACCCATTTGTGGAAAACCTCCGACGGGGTCATTTCCAGAGCGTCACGCACCCCGGGCCGGGTCAACAAGGCAATCCCCATGACCAATCCAGCCAAGGAGCCCAATACCAGCCCAATCAGCGTCACTCCGGTTAAAACGGATCCCAGCATCCCCTCCCCTTCCTTATTTCACCCCGACACAGAGCCACTCCCCAATGGCCTGGAACCACTTCAGCCACATGCATTCCTTATTTCAGCCTGCCTCTCCTGGCCCGGCCTACTCCCCTTGGCCACTGGCTATTTTTTCCCTGTGGCCGCAGAACCCATATCCCACATGGGCAGGAAAATACCCAATGCCAGCACCAACACCATGGCACCGATCACGGTGAGAAGGATCGGCTCAATGGCGGAACTCAACCCTTTGACATCGTAGGAAACTTCCCGTTCATAAAATTCCGCCACCTCCTGCATCATCTCTTCCATGCCGCCGGTCTCCTCACCGACACTCATCATCTGCAACACCAGGGGGGTAAAGAGTTCGCTGTTGTAGGCGGATTGGGTGAGGCTCTCACCCCGCTCGATACCCGCCCGCATCTCTTTGATCTTCGACTCCACAAAGGAGTTGCCGACCGCTTCGGAAACCGCCGTCAACACCTGGATCACCGGCAGCCCGGCTCTCGCCCCCATGGTGAAGGAGCGGGCAAAGCGGGCCATGGTGGCGCGGTTGATGATGGAACCGACGATGGGCAGCTTCAGCTTTTGGTGATCCCATTTGAGCCGCCCGGCCGTGGTATTGCTCCAATATTTAAAGCCATAGACCACCCCCCCCAGGAAAACAATGATATAGGCGGCATAGTCCTGGGTAAATTTGGAAGTACCCAGCAATATTCGGGTCGCCAGGGGAAGTTCCGAACCAAAACGGGAAAACATGCCGGCAAAGGCCGGAATGACAAAATAGTTGACGATAAACATCGCAATCACGATGGCGATAATCACGAAGGTGGGATATCTCAGCGCGCTTTTGATCTGCTTGCGGGTCTCCTTGTCCACCTCCATATATTCAAAGAGCTGCTGAAAGGAGTCCTCCATACGCCCGGTCTCCTCCCCCATGCGGATGATGCGAATGTAGAGCTTGTCAAAAATTTTGGGGTGTTCGGACATGGCGGTGGAGAGTTCCTGACCCGCTTGCAGGTCCAAGGACATCTTTTCCATCGCCTCCACCAGTTTTTTGTTGTTGGTGGACTCTGCCAACCCTTGGAAGGAACGGATGAGGGAGACGCCGGCCTTGGAGAGGGTAAACATTTGCCGGGTAAAAAGGATGAGGTCATCGTCACTGGGCCACTCGATAAACATGGCCAACTCCCCACCACCGCCTCCCTTGTTACCACCACTGCCGGCAACGGGATCGATGGAGATGGGTTCGATGCGGCGGTTGAGGAGTTGCTCCACCACGGAATCGGCATTGGGTGCGACCACCTCACCCTTGACGACCTTGCCTTCCGAACGACCTGTATAGTTAAATTTTGGCACGCATATACCTCAAAAATCAGGCCGCTGGAGGCGGTGCAGCGCTGGCAGCGGGCTTCTCTTCCCCAGCCTCCCCGGCTTTGGCATCACCCTCCTCTTCATCCTCCTTGTCTTCCGGATCGATATCGGTGGTGAGGCGCATCATTTCCGACAGGCTGGTGATCCCCTTCAAGGCGTAGCTTAAGGCGGCCATATGCAAGGGGACAAAACCTTTTTGGGACTGAGCCGCCTTAAAAAATCCTTCGGTATCGTCCCGGCGCAGGGCATCTGCCAGAGGGCCTTTCATCTCCAGCAACTCCACTACCGCGATCCGACCGGTGTAGCCGGTCTGATTGCAGTTTTGGCACCCCCGCCCCTTATAGAGAAAAGCGCCCCGAACCCGGGGGCCCAGCATCCCCAAAAGAATGGTTTTTTCTTCGTCATCCGGGACATATTTTTCAATGCAGTCCCGACAGATGCGGCGGATCAGGCGTTGGGCGGAGATACACCGCAGAGCCGCAGCCACTGCATACCCTTCCACCCCCATCTCCACCAATCGAATGGCGGTGGAGACCGCATCGTTGGTATGAAGGGTGGAGAGCACCAGATGGCCGGTCAAGGCGGCTCGGATGGCGATTTCCGAGGTGGTCTGATCCCGCATCTCACCCACCAGCACCACATCGGGATCCTGGCGCAAAACGGTGCGCAACACGGACGCAAAGGTCAAACCGATCTTTTCCCGAATCTGCACCTGATTGATCCGGGGCAGCCGGTATTCCACCGGGTCTTCGACGGTGATAATTTTTTTGGACGCGCTGTTCAGATGGTTCAACGCCCCATAGAGGGTGGTGGTTTTACCGCTACCCGTGGGACCAGTAACGAGAATCAAACCGTGGGGGCGGGTAATCAGATATTTAAACCGGGTGAGAAGTTGGGGAGGCATCCCCACCATGTCGAGGTTGAGATTGTCCGCCGACTGGTCCAAAAGCCGCAGCACCACCGACTCGCCATCCTGGATGGGCAGGGTGGAAAGACGTACATCCACCGAGCGATCCTTCACGGTCATGTTGAAGCGACCATCCTGGGGCAGGCGCTTTTCAGCAATTTCCAGGCCTGCCATCAATTTCAGGCGGGAGACCAGGGCCGGTGCGATCCGTTTTTCCTTGACGATCTGCTCCTGGAGCACCCCATCGATCCGCTGGCGAATCCGCAGCACCTCTTCATCGGGCTCAATATGGATGTCGGAAGCCCCCATCTGCACCGCATCTTCAAAAAGCGACTGGAGAATCTTGACGACAGGCGCGTCCACCACCATTTCGGACTGGACCAGACGATCCAGGTTAAAGTCCGATTTGGCAACCTCCTCGCCCAACACTTCCGCCTGTTCGTGAATCTCCTCGGTACGGCGGTAGATCCGATCCAGGGTGCGCAAAAGCTCGGTTTCGCTCACCATGGCCAGGCGAGGCGGCTTTTTGAGCAGGCGGCTTAGTTCATCGAAAACGAACACATCCGTGGGATCGGCCATCCCCACCAGCAGCCCATCGGTGCCATCAGCCAGCGCTACCGAGCGAAACCGCCGGGCAGAAGCCTCAGGGAGGAGTTGAACGACTTCAGGGTTGAAACGGAACTGTTTGAGATCGACAAAGGGGAGGTCGAGCTGGGAGGCCAAAAATTCGAGAAAGTTTTTTTCGCTGATGATACCCAGCTGAATCAGGCTCTGCCCGAGCTTCTTACCCGTGCGTTTTTGCTCGGACAGCGCCTTTTTCAGCTGTTCTTCGGAGATCAGCCCATGGTCCACCAGCTGGTCGCCGATGCGGACCTTTTTTCGCTGCTGGGCAAGGAAGCCCTGGAGCTTCTTGTCGGTGACAAGCTCCAGCTCCACCAGGGCTTCGCCCAGCTTTTTGCCACTCTTTTTTTGATGACCCAGGGCCTGGACGAGCTGATCATTGGTAATGATCCCATTCTGGACGAGCAGATCCCCCAGGCGGGCCTTTTTTTTCCGTAACTGCATACCAGATCGTCCAGGCTTATCTTGTTGGAATCAAAGCTTACATGGATTCCATGCGTTTGCGTACGAAGCTCCGGAGTTTACGGTTCAACTGACCGCTGTTCAAGGCCAGGGAGTAGGCCTTGCGGGCTTCATCATTTTCACTCACCCGCTCCAGAGAGATGGCCATACCCATCCGCCAGATCCCCTTGTCGGGATGCTGCTCCAGGAGGGCCTCATAGAGGTCGATGGCCTGCCAATGTTTTTCCTCCCGCTGATAGAGGGCGGCCAAAAAGGCGGCCAGGTTGGGCTCACTGACGGCGAGCTTGGTATACTCCTGCCCCTTGATTTCATTTTCCAAAATGGCGAGGGCCTCTGCGGGCCGGTTGGTGGCCACCAAAAGCTGGGCCAGCCCCCGACGGGCTTCCGGGTGTTGGGGCTCCAGCTCCAGCACCTGCCGATAGCCCTCCTCGGCTTCGGTATTGTTGCCTTGGGCCGAGGCCTCAACCGCCTGCGCCATCAGATCAGTAACCCGTTTTTCAAGAAGAGGGCCGCTCAAAACCACCGGGGACCTGGAAATACGACTCAATTCCCGCTCATTGACACTCTCGCTGGTTGCAGCCAGAGCCGCATTGAGGGTATCGGCCTGCTGGCTGCTCTCCCCATTCCAGGAGTCGTTCTCCTGGCTGGCGGTGGCCAGAAGGGGGGACTCATTTACTTTTTCAGAAGCCGTGGTGCTGGCACTCCCGCTGGCAGCAGCTTTTTCAGCCACATCGCTGATGGTCGCCGGTTTGGTCCGGGTCGTGGCCTGGGCCGTCACCATGGGTGCAGCTGTGCTCTGCATCTCCTGGGTGGGATCCAGGGTGACGATGTGGGCGCCTGTCCCTTCACTGCGCTTAAACTCCCGGGCGGCCGATCTCGCCTCTTCGATATTTTTAAAATGTCCGATGCGTACGTTTTGCCAAACGATATCCGGATTCTGGGGCCGGATCACCTCATTGATGTAAGCGTCATAGCCTTTTTCCTGCAACTGTCTGACCACCCTGGCAGCCCCTGCCTGGGCACGATAGGCCCCCACCTGAATGGCGTGGCTACCCTGCCTGGCTGAAGCGCTCACCTTTTCCACAGCTGCCTCGGCTTGGGGAGCCTGGGAGACCTGGGCTTGAGCCTGGGAGGCTTGGACTTGAGCCTGGACGGTGTTGGCAGCCTGAGTTGAAGCGCTGGCAGAATCATTATCACTGGGCGCTGGATCAGGCAGCACCAAATTGGCAGCCAGCTGGGTTTTTTCCTGCTCCAGGCTCTTTTCAAACCGGGTCAGGAAGCGCTTGAATTTGTCCGTTGAGGTGCCAAAAAGCTGGGCCTGGCGGTTTTCCCGCTTGATGAAGGCATCCAGTGCCTGGCGTGCTGTGGGTTCGCTGGAAAAAGCCCCCACCTGGACCGTCCGCCAAGAACGTTTTTTGGCATCAATGACCTCCAGGATATAGGGTTTGTAACCTTTGGACTGCAGTTCATTGGCGGTTTTGAGGGCCGCATCGATGGTCTGAAAGGCGGCCACCTGCATGGAGTAGATCCGCTCTCCGCTCTCAGTGGCTTCCCGGGATTTTTTGGGCGTATCCTTGGTGCTCTCTTGGGGCTGCACCTGGGCTTTCACCTCGGGTGCCGGACTCTTCTCGGGCTTTGATACGGAAGTCGCCCGGGCCTGCTCGGCGATCAGACGGGAAGCGTCCGCCAGAGAATTTTTCCTGGCAGCCGACTCTTGGGCCTGTTTGAGCTGTTGGGGCTCGGGGGCCGGGGTGCGAAAATCAGCGACCTGGGAAGCGCTCTGACGAGAACGATCCTCCCGGGCTTCCTGTTGATAACGGGGGGCCTCCTGTTGATAACGGGGAGCTTCCTGTTGGTAACGGCCCTCTTGTCGGTAATCCTGTTGCCGGGAAGAGAAGCTCTCTGCCCTATTATTGTAAGCCGGAGCCTGGGAGCTGTTTTGGGCGATCATGGCTTCGGATCTGCCCCCCCCGTCCTTCTCCCGAGCCTGCCCCTGACCATGGGCCGGACCACCCCCACTGCCCAAGGGAAAGAGCGCCAGGTTAAAATCCAGGGAGGTGCCACGGGCCACATCCAGGGGCACTTCCAGGTCATAAAAACCGGCCTTTTTGAGCACCATCCGATATTTTCCGGTGGGCCACTCAAACTGGAGAGGTGTGGTGCCCAGGAATTGATCGTCCACCAAAAGCCCTGCCCCCACAGGCTCGCTCACGGTGGTGATGAGGCCGATATCCCCCCCCCCATCCCGATGGATGTTGGTGAGAGTCGGCATCCGATCCCGATAGTTCATGCCAAGCCCCGCCTGCATTCCGGGAGGGCCGCTTTGGGCTTCCAGGTCTGCGGCATCCGACAGCAACGCCGCCGCTGGCAGGATGGTGGGGACCGTGATGGCTTTTTTCTTGGGGAACCATTTATCCAGCGCCTCCGGTCCAGCCACCACAATCAGAGTGGCGGTCAGCCCGAAGATGATCAAAGTGCTCCCTTTGACCCCACTGGTCGAGGCCGTTTCCACAGCAAGGGGAGCTGGCTGGGATGGGGCTTCCTGACCATCCTGGGCAGCACGCACCGGGGTCTGTTTACGGGAAAACTTGTTAAAGATGTCGCTTAAGGGGCTCACTTTGCTTCCACTCCTTGAAAGAGTCTGTCTGACACGTCCATTCTAGCTATCCCCGGACGGACGGGATGTGGTTGTATCGCTCTCTGGTGCCGGGCACTCTCTGATTTTTGATCCCAAATCTCGTTCTACAGCTCGTGATATCATTTGGTCCTGAACATATGGCTGATTCCCTGCCCCCATGGATAAGGTGTACCGCTAGCGGATCCAATCCATCGAGGCGGTTTCAGGCTTCATTTCCTGAATACGCTTGGCGGTTTCAGTCACCTGCTTGCGCCAATCGCCACTCTCGCCGACGATGACCGGGCGGATGAGAATCACCAGTTCGTTTTTCTTCCACACCTTTTCCGTATGGCTGAAGAGCGTCCCCAGATAGGGAATGCTTCCCAGGAAGGGCAGGCTATCGGAATTATCCTCCAGTTCCCGCTTCATCAAACCACCGATCACCGCCACCTCTCCATTGCGTACCCGAATGATGGAGTCGGCTTCTCTCGACTTACTGAATGCCAGGGGCAGGTTGTAAATTTTATCTCCCATGTCGATGGTTTTGATCCTGTCTTCCACTTCGTTCACCGTGGGGTGGACGTGGAGAGTGATCCAATCATCCTCACCCACCTGGGGGGTGACATCCAAAGCGACCCCGGAAAAATAGGTTTTAAAAACGGGGTTGAGGGTGTCTTGGGTGCCTGTGCTGGTGGTCTCACTCTCCAATTCCATGTCGGACATGAAGATTTCATCTTCCCCCACCTTGATCACCGCCTTTTGATTGTTGATGGTGGCCACTCGGGGGCTGGAAAGCACCTGTACCTTGCCCTGCTGCTGAAGCAGATTGATAAAGCCGATAAAATCATGCTCCCGAAAGGCCAGGGAAAAGGGCTCTGCGACCGTTTTGGAGAGAATGACACCCTGACTCCACTCCATGACGGCTGATTCATCGCTTTCATCCAACGTTTCCAAAAAAGTCGTGCCGTCATTGGGTTCGCTCTGTAGAGGCCCCAAACGATCGGAACCGATCCCTTTATTGATCGCCAACCAGTCCACACCGAACTGAAACCCGTCGCTGAGCTCAACCTCCAAAATTTTGGCTTCCAGGATCACCTGCCGCTGGCTTCTGGCGCGCAGTTGGCTCAAATAACCTTCGATATCCCGGATCTCCTGGGGCAAGGCCCGCACAACGATCAGGCCCGCCTGCTTGTTGACCATCACCCGGCGAATGGTAACATCGGAATCAACCGTGCGCTTGTAAGTCGATCTGGACTCGGACTCCTTGACGATGGATTCATTTCGATCTCTGGAGGAATTTTCCTGGCCTTCAATCCTACTGGAAGAGTCTGCCTGCCACGCATCATCCATCCCCAGAAAAGCACGAATGGCCGACTCCAGATCTCCCCAGAGGTCCGCTTCATAGTCGGTGGTCACATCACTGCCAGGGCTGTTGCTATCGCTACTGCTTGAGCTGCCGTCGGCATTGGTGGATTGGGAAGTGACCGACATGTTTCCGGAGTTGACGCTGGTCTGGGTGTGCCCGCCCCGCTTCAAGGGCAAAAAGTCCACCCGGAAGGTGCGGGTCACCAGACGGGAACTGGGATAGACCTTGAATCCCCGGAAGGTGCCGGAGCCTCCGGCAGCAAAGGGCTGGCAGTCGTAGCCATACATCTCGCAGACCGCCTCTACCGTCTCAAAAACCGTGACATTATTGAGTTCCAGACTGATCTCCCCTTCGAGATTGGGATGCAGCACCATGTTCAGACGGGGATCATCGGTGACCAGGCTTTGAAAAAATTCCCGGGCCGGGGCCTTGTCCACCAGGATGTCAAACCGGGGCTCCACCGGGGGAGTCGGGATTTTGTCCAGCAACTCCAAATCGAGCAGCGCCATGGAGACATTTTCAGGCACACCCCCCTCTACTTCACTCAAGGAGGTGCCACCATTCCTGGAGGCCTCATCGCTACCGGTGATGGGGGTGGTATTTTCCATCATGGCGTCATAAATGGCCTGAAACTCACTACCACCCTCCTCCTGATTACTGGCACAGGAGGTGGTGAGGAGCAATACGGCTACCAGTGTCAACCACCGGTTCTGTTTGCGTCCAAGTTTCATAGTTAAATTCCAAGCCGCCAATATTTTGGCCCTGGCTGATCCAATCCAGTATTTGAGGGGATTTTGAGCCGCTTCATCACTCTTATATTCCACTTTGCCGCTTGTTTTCCCTCTTTCCAGGCCTTTCAGTCGCTTCTGCTCTCTCTTTTCTGAGCACGACCTCCCACGAACGAATAGAAAGCAATTACTGTTCCAAGAGTTGATCAGGCTGAATATTCAGGGGAAAATGTGGGATTTGATTACGAATCGGCAGGAAGGGTGAAGTTTTTTTCAGCGCAGAGGCGGGTTAGAATGGCGGCAAGTGCGGGATGGTTGGCCTGGGGATAGTCCCGGGCACAATCCCGCCTGCGGACTTGGGGATATGTTTGATAGAGATCCTGCAAAATGGCTTCCGCTTTGGCTTCCTCCCCCTGTGCCGCCTCTACCAGAGCCAGCAGGGAGAGGGCATCGCTGGCATCGGGATGCCAGACCAACACTTTTTCCAGGGGGTGGCGGGCTTCGGAAAAAAGACCGATGCGGATAAAATAGCGGGCTGCGGCCAGCAATCCCCGCCGGGTCTCGGGAAGCTTGGTGCGAATGGTTTGGAACTCCTGCCGCGCTTCCGGCCAGCGCCCCATCCGCAGGAGAATTCCACCAAGGTCGGCATGATAACGCCAGTAGCGGGGGTTGAAGCGTTGGGCTTGCCGATAGTGATAAGCCGCTTGGGGAAGGTTGCCTGCCATGTTGTGATAGTTACCCAAAAAACGATGAGCAGCGTAATTTTTCTCCGTTTGGGCAATACTCGTTTCCAGGAGCGGCACACTCCCCCGCCAGTGGTAGAGCTGGGCTTTGGCGAGGGTGGCAAAGGTGGTCAGCAAAAGCAGGCCGGCCAGGGCTGAAATCCACCATCTCCCGGAAAAACGTCGCCCCAGAGCGTGCACCCCCCAGGCCACCACCACCCCAAATCCCACATGGGGCAGATAGGTAAAACGATCCGCCATCAACTGATCCCCCACCTGCACCAGACCCAGGGTGGGGGTGAGCATGCCCAAAAACCAGAGCCAGCCCACCGCAAACCAGGGATGAGCCTGTCGCAGATACCAAGCCCATCCGGTCAGGGTGAGGAGAACCCCGCCTGAGAGCGCCGTCTGCCACCAGGGATAAGGCTCCGGGGGAATGGGATGGATCAGAGTGAGAGAGACGGGAACCAAGCTTTTCCACACATAGAGCCCACCCGCCATCAACATATGGCCTAAACGGGTTTGTAGCGACAGGGTGCTGGGGGAGGCGATCACCTCGTCCATGGCTCCGGCAGCCCCCATGTTGATCGCAATAACCAGAAACGCCACCAGATAGTAGGGCCATTTTTCCAAAATCAACCGCCCCCACCCCTCCCGGTCCCGTTTGAGTGGCCAGCCATCCAGGAGCAAAAACAGAAATGGCAGGGTGATGGGCATGGGTTTGGCGAGGAGCGCCAAAAAATAGCAGAGCAGGGATTTTTGCCGGGGGGCCATCGTGGTTTGGCTGGAACGATCCGGGTGGCCGCTCTCTTTGACGTGGTCCAGATAAAACCACAACGCCCCCAGAGCCAGGCAGGTGGAGAGCACATCCTTGCGTTCGATCACCCAGGCCACCGACTCCACCGCCATGGGGTGCAGGGCAAAGAGGCCAGCCGCCAGGGCGCTGCACCACACCGCCCCGGTCATGCGCCTGAGCAGGGCAAAAACCAGCACCCCGTTGATCAGGTGAAAAATCAGGTTGGTCAGATGCATCTGACCCGGGTTAAAACCGAAGAGGGAGATCTCCACCATGAAGGTGAGCCAGGTGAGGGGGATCCACATGGCGACGTTGTCAGCGGTCCAAGCCCAGTGAAGCCCCTCCCAACTCAACCCTTCAGCGATGGGAGAGAGACCGGTAAGATAGTAGGTGTCGTCCACATGGATGAGGGGATAGCTCCACACCCGCCAGTAGACAAAAAGAATCACCGCCATCAGAGCAGCGGCGATATAGATAAACCCCACCCGAGGCGGTCCCCTCCCCTCCTGGGGGAAATCACCGACCACAGGGGGCTTATTCGGCTTCGGCATCATCACTCTTGAATCGCAATTTCAGCTCCTGCCCCCAGCCATCCTTGAAGTTAATGGCCACCGCCCGCTCCACATCAACAAATATTTCATCATCACCGGGATCAAAAATCTGTTCGATGATGGTCTCCCGATCCTGCTCCACAAACTGATCGTCCGTGCTCTCCTCATCCCCGGTATCGCTGCCATCATTCAAGGTCGCACCAATGCTCGCCTTGCCTCCCAGAAAGGTGATCTCATAGGTGGCACTCAGAGGCCAAAATTTTCGGCTCAAGGAAGCACTCACCGCATGGTATTTGGTGAGGGCCAGCACCGTGACCGGGGGAATCTGGGCATCGTTGACGTTACCGGTGAGCCAGGCAAATTGCATCTCCCGCCACTGCTCCTTGCTACATTGATCCTCACCGGTGCCATAGCTGATTTCGTAGAGGGTATATTTGGGACTGTATTCCACAACCAGGGCACCCGTCACCTCCTGGGCTGAATAATATTCCCCCCGGTCGGAAAAATAGGTGGGAGCCAGAGTCTTCTGCCCGTCGTTATCGTAAAAATCGGTACTGTCGATGATGCTGACCGAAGGGCTGTCATAATGATAAACCAGCTGCTGGCTGCGCGCCCGGCGAAAGATCAGGGTTTCGGTGATTTTTTCGCTCCGGGTGCCCAATTTTTTGGCACTCCCGTCATCCACCTCCACGGTGAGGCCCCCACTGCGGGCCGCTGAGGAGCAGTAGAGCCGCACCCGCCGCTTACCCCACTCCCGCTGCACCAGGGAGGAGGCATAATCCTGGAGGTCATATTCGCCATATAGCCGGTCATACAGATTGACGCCATAGGGCTCGACAATCACCGGGGTCGCCCCCTCGCCGATCTCTTCAACCAGTGCGGCGGGGCCGGCCTCCTCTATGGATTTAAAGTCGATTTTGAGACCTGCGATCACCTTGTTTTCTTCCGTCATGGTCCACTCCTCAAGCGCTGGAAAAAGGGTATGATTGGACCTCTGACGTTAGATTGTTTTTAACCGATACTTAAGGCTGAAGCGCATCACCAAATCGGAAGGGGAATGGGGGGATAAAAACGAGCCATTGCAGAGTGCAGTAAGCCCCGTGAACCGCATCATCGGGGCTCTATCGTTGCGTGCGTGCATCTGATACCAATTCCGGTTCAACAGGTGAGTCAAATAAAAAAACGTTTAGCCACAGAGGACACGGAGAACACGGAGAACACAGAGAAAACCAAAATCGAGCCAAAACGCGTGCTCGGTAGTGTTTGGAATATTCGGCTGTTGTTTATGCTTTTCCTCTGTGGCCTCTGTGTTCTCTGTGGCAGATTTTTCGGTTTTGAATGAAGATCAAACAATGGCCTTAAGCTCATCGTTTGAACCAGAATTCGTATGATGGGGGCGTTTCGGGGGAGAAGCGTTGGATGGTGCCATTGCGGTTTTGATTGATGTGGTTGGCCCAGCTCACCGCACCCTACGGATTTTGTCGGATTTCACGGGGGGGAAAGCGATCAACCACCGATCAGATCGGTGCTCAAGCTCAAGGTATAGACCTCAAGTTTGATCTGGGCCTGGGGATATTGATCCACGACATATTCGATCTCATCCCAAAAAATCCGCCAGGGCGCATTTTCCAGATCCTTCAAAAAAGCCACTGTTTCCGGAAACCCCCCCACCAACTCCAGCTCCAGGCCGTGACGAAAGAGGACATCTTCCTCCCTTTCCTGATCTTCCTCCTTATCCTTGTTGTCATCCCCTCCCATGGGCTCCGCTTCCACCGCTTCCATGGATTTCAGCCGCAACCCGCTGTTACGATCCAAAAAGCGCTTGAGCACCTCCGGCATGTCTTCCGGGGGCACCAATGTTTCGTAACCCACTTCCAGCTCTTCGGCCAAAGCAGCCAGCTCTCTTTTCAGGCGACGTTTTTTCTTTTGGTTGTCTGCGTCTGGGTTTTGCTCGGCACGAATCAGGATCACCTTGGTCAAACCACTCATCTCCCGAATGTGTGAGAGAATGGTTTTGCGTTTTTCAGTGATCTCCTTGTAGCGGATTTCCAGGGGCTCCACATAGAGGGAATACCACCCCCCACCCAGCACCACACAGAGGGTCACCAGGAGTTGAATCCGTTCCCGTTTGGAGAGGGCGTCGATCTTATCCAGGGCACTCAGCCACTGTTCCTGTAGCTTTTCCATATCCATGGCGGCCTCCGGACTATTTCTGGGTCTTCATGTTTTTATCCATGGATTTTTTGAAATTGGCCCCTCTCTTACGGGAGCGCTGCATCTCCTTCATGGTCTTTTCCAGAACATCCCCTTCCTCAATCTCCATCAGCTTCACATCTTCATCGGTTTTAAGCTCGAACTGCAACAAACCTGGCTTTTCCAGCTTTTCCTCGATTTCCAAAAACTGAAAGCTGTGTTCTTCATAGAGTTCCTGCTCCCGGAGCTTTTGGATAAATTCAGCCACCAGGTCCGGGGTCAATACACTGGTGCGGCCCCGGATGGCCAGCTCATCGCCGCTGTCGAAAACCCCTAATCCGGTGACCCAGATTCCCGCCACCTTGCTGTCGGTGAGCCCATCAAAAAACCGGGAAAAACCGTCCATGGCATCGGAATCATCGCCACGCAAAAAATCGAGGAGTCGTTCTTTACCCAGCTTTTCCCGTCTGAGCTTGCGGATGGCGCGTTTGAGTTTAAGGCTGGGCTTGCGCTCGGGAAATTTTTTGGCAAGCTCCGCCAGCTCGTTGGCCATTTTCAGATCTTTTTGTTCCAGACCGCGCAGCTGCGCTTCCTGCTTGCCGATCCACCAGTTGCCCCCCAGGCTCAGCAGCCCCAAAATCACCAGAAGCCCCGCCGCCGCACTCAACACCACCGCTGCGGAAAAGGATTCCCGTTTGACATGAAACTGGGATTGATAAAAATTGACCAGCTGGGCCATGGCTATTCGGCCTCCGGGCGTAAAACCGCACCCAATGCCGGAAGACAACGCCCCACATCGGTGGTTTCGAACTCCTGGGCATATTCAAAAATTTCCGTCACCGGAAAGCGCTTCACCCGCATACCCAGTTTATCAGCCAGGGCATCGGTCAATCCCGGAAAAGAGATCTCCAGGGGCGCCAGGTGGAGGCTGGACGCCGGGGGCTGCATGAAATGGCTTTCGTAATAGTCCAGGGTGCGCTGCACTTCCAGGGCGATGTTATCCAGCACCGGCGAATCGGCCAGCTCCTTGGGGTCTACCTGAGCCCGACCATCCAGGGATTCCAGCAGGCGCTCCAGCCCTACCTCCAGCTGTCGAGCCATATACATGGTGCCGTCACGCACCGCCATCACCAAGCCATCCTTGGCCCGCAAAAACAGAATCCCCATGCCATCGGCGCTATCCTCACAGCGCATGGTGAGGTTGAGAAGGGCCAGTTCGTGGATATCGATGGTTTTGAGTTCAAACTTGTGCTGATGAAAAGGGGCGATCCGGGTCAGGACATCCGACTGCCGGGTGGCGACGGCATAGAGGCGTCCAGAGGTGGCGTCCGGCTGGTTGGAGGGGAGGTCGAAGGTTTCCACCACCGCCTCGGTGGCTGAAAAATCGAGCTGATCCTTGATCTTCCACCGCACAGCGGAGTTGAGTTCTTCCTTGGCCACATCCGGGGCTTCGGCTGGCAGGATCGAATATTCCTCGGGCTCCAGCAGGGTCACAAAGTGGGCTTTTTCCAGCTGGTTTTCCCGAACCATGGAGGCGATGGCCCAATCGGCTGTACGCCCCATGGTGAGGGTTTTGAAAAGACAGAGTTTGAGCACCGGGGGACCGGATGCGCGCATCATCACATGCACCAGCCCCACCCCATCGAAACGAGAAATGATGCCGACGATCTCGTGACTTTCACCACTGGCGCTTTTGCCGCTCAGGCGCTGCTTGAATTGTTGCCAAATTTCCCCAAGATTTTGATCCCCTTTACTCTGACCCTTCTCACCACTCCCCTTTTGGGGCGCAAAAAGGGCACGCATTTTTTCCAGAAAGTTTCCTGGTTTGGGCGCTGCACTTTTGGCTTTGGTTTGACCGGCCATTTCAGGGTTCCGTATCCATCCGGCAGGTTGGGGGTGGTTTAGAGTGTTCCTAAGAGCCTGATACCATCGGGCAGATCACTTTGATCCCGAAAATGCTCTGCCACAATCATGGCATCGATGGATCAATCTTCCCAGGGTCCAAACACCCGGTCCAACTCATCCAACACCGCCAACCCCCCTTCCAGAGCGTCGTCATTCTCCTCATCGCCGCCGACGATCTGGGGGTCATATTGGGCCAGGGTGGAGGAAGCCATCTCCACCACCAGGCTATCCAGGGTCATGCCCCGCTCCCGGGCCAGCTCTTCCAGCTTGGCCAGTTGGTCGTCCGGGAGCTTGATTGTCATTACGGCCATCGATTTTATCCTTAAACAGGCGTGCATTCCCCCGGTCTTCCAGCCCCCCCCTGAATGGCAGGGATGGGTTGACTACCGGCGTTGATTTTATTTGAAAGCCGATCCGCTTTCCTCGACCCACCCCACTTGGCCACCGCTTCCCTCTTTTGAAGATTCTCTTTTCAAGCCGCAAGCAAATGGATCAGCAGGGTGGGTCCAGGAAAACGGACCCGGTTTTGTTTCAAGGGGATTTAATGTGATCCGACCCCGGGATTATTCGGTATCCGTACAGAGTGTCCCCGTACCAAAGGGGCTGATAACCCCTGGTGGATTGACGTCCGTGTCCTCCTGGTCTTCCGCAGAAATAGGCAACAGAAGCTCTTCATTGCGTTCCGACTCGGTCCCGGACATGCTTCCCCGGGCTGTCAGACGCACCTTGACCCATCCGCCATAATTTTGGGGGTAAACGATATTGAAGGAGGCGAATCCCGTAGAGTCGGTTTCCAGAGTGGCGGTATCCAGAGTAGCCACGTTACCGGGATCCAGCTGATCGTTGCCGTTGATATCCTCACTGAGATCCAGATCCAGCACACCATTTTGGTTGCTGTCTTCATTGCTGCATCCATCAGTCGTAGAGGGATTCCTGGCCCAGAAGGCATCTCCATAATAGGTGGTGCTATCGGTATCCGGATCATATGAAGTTCCTCCACTCCACTCCACATCATACGTGCCTTTGTAGTACAACACCGGCCAGATCGAAACATTGAGTTCCACACCGGCAGCTGGCAGACCGGTGACATCGGTAACCAAGGCGGTGTAGGGGAGTTCATAGCGGGTGCCATCTTCCGATTCATTAATGGAATTACCGGTTCCCAGGGTAATGAAGAGAGGGCTTTCGGAAACTGTCAGGGAAACCGTACCGGTTATGTCAGAATAGCCATCCACATGTGCGGAGATGCTGATACCGTCATAATCACTGGAAGTCGTGCCAGAGACATAGCTTACCGAAGCCTGACCAGATGAATCGGTCACCGCAGAGCCTGCCGAGATGTAACCCCCGGTGCGATCATCCAGAACAAAAATGACGGTCTGGTTTTTAACCCCCTGATAGTTGCTGTCCCTGACGATGGCGGTGATGGTGGATTGCTCATCGTCATCCCCCTCCCGGTTGGTACCAATGGATGAAGGGCTCGCCTGAAGCAGCATGGAGTCCGGCGTGATGGAGATAAATTCCACCTGGGAAGTGAGTGTCAGTCCATCATCCCGACTCACCTGAATGATGGCAGGACCAATCTGATCAGAATAGATATTGACCGTTGCCCGGCCATCACTATCGGTAATGACGGTGATGGTTTGGACTTGGTCATTAACAGTGTCCGTGCCATCCAAAAACCAACCTCGGTTTAGTTGAAACTCAATCTCTTCCCCCTCTTGAGCAACATCATCCACCGTCCAGAGTACCGAAACAGCATAGCCGTCATCGGTGGTGTAACTGTCCACATCCACCAGTGAGATTTCCTCAGTGGCATCGGGATCAGGGGTTTCAAAGGCGAAGTCATCCCCCTCTTCGGTCTCCAATCGGGCGATGGTCAGGGAGCCACTCAGAGAATCATAGACCAGGGTGTCCAGGTTGCCGGTGGTGCGATCCAGGGAAGCGGAGACGATATCGCAGTTTTCCACCGCATCATCGGTTTGGCATTGATCAAAGCTCAAGGTCATCGCTGCCTCACCGGAAGTATCGGTTTCCACCGTGATGGAAGAGGCCCCGGTGGCGCTGCTGTCGGAACTGTCGAGCAAGGTGTTGCCGGCAGTGGATGAGACGGTCAAAAATTGATCTGCCACCCCACTGCCGGAGGAGTCCGCCAACGTCACGGTCAGATCCAGGGTCTCTCCCAGTTTTTGTGCGGAAGAAACACCCGCGACCGTCAAGGTGGAGCCGCTGATTTCCAAGGTCACCTTATTTGACTCCAGGGTTCCACTGGAGTCGGTGGCCTGCACCAGGATCATGCGGTTGAGCTGATCCGGGGCGGCTGTGAGCAGAGCGACAGCTGTACCGGTATCGTCGGTAATCGCCCGGGTCACCTGGATGGAGCCGGTGGTATCGTGGGCGTCGTCTTCATCATCATCCACCAGGTAGGGAACGGTCTTGAACTGGACAGTCTCCCCTTCCAGCAGATTGTCATTTTCATCCCGAAGGATGGCCGTCAAAGTGGCACTATCCACCCCGTCGGTATCGATCTGGGGGTTGGAGGTCAACAGCACGATATCGTTGATCACCGCCCCACTCTCGCTGGTGGCGGTGGTGGCGACAGTAATGGGAATGCTGAAAGTGGTGCTGGAATCGGTTGAATCCACCGGGCTCACGCCGTTGGTGGTGGAAGCAGAAACAGTCGGGGGATCACCATCGGTGGAAGAGACATCCCCGGAATTAAAGGTCACACTGATCCAGCCATCGTCATCGGTCACCCCGGTCAGGGCTTCCAGGGAAACCCCTTCCAGCTCCCCATTGATCACAAACGTCACCGTCTCCCCCGAAACAGGGTTGCCATGGGCGTCCAACACCGTGACCCCCACATCCACCGTATCGGAAAGCCCCACGGAGAGGCTGGTCTCATCGAAAATCACTTCAGCGGGCGCACCGGCGATAAAGGCGATCTCCGCTTCTTCGCTATAGCCACCAGCGGTAGCGGTTACCCGGGTCGTACCCAGATTGGTCGGTGCAATGAGGGTCCAGCGGGCGATGCCATCTTCATCGGTCAACACCTCCCGGGTGGTCACAGCTGTGGCAGAGGAGGCATCGAACGAACCCGCCGTGGTGGCAAAACGCACCAAAACCCCGGCCAAGGCGCTCTCGGTTGAACCCGCCGTCGTGTCGGCATCCACCAATCCGGTGACACTCGCTTCAATCAACACCTCCTGCTCACCATCGGCCACCACTGAGTCAGCCCCCACTGCGACGGTGACGCTGCTCACCACAGCCGCATCGATCAACGACTTGGTTTCATTGAGATGGGTATCGACTTCCAGGCCGGAAATCTGACCGCTTTCGTAGCCGCTGACGTTGGTGTCAAAGGTGGTGTCGCTGATGTCGGCAATGGTCATGGTGGAGATCACCGCATCCAAGGCCTCGGTGGTGGTATCGGTGATGGTGACCGATTCACATTCGCTGGCAGAGCCGGAGACAAAATCAGCATCAAAAATGCAGATATAGCGCTCGATATTATCCACCCGCTCCCGATAGTCCGTCAGCTGGGAATCCACCAGATCAAAGGCGGAAAATTCCACCCCATCCCGGGTGGGGGTGGCACTACCCAGGGTGACGTTGCCGATGTGAAAGGTGACGCTGTGATAAACGGCGTTGACGCTGTCATAGTAGTAGGTAAACTCGCCATCCTCATCGGTGACCCCGGTGGAGATGGTATTGTCCTCTTCATCCTTGGTGGTATAAGGCAACCCCACCACCACGCTGCCGTGGAAGGTGCCGGTCATTTCGGTATAATTGGAAGTAGAGCTCTCTTCCTTGCTGGAACTCCCCTGCCCACTGCCACCACCGCCACAGCCGGCCAGCAGTAGTGCCACGAGCCAGGGAATGATCCTCTTTTGCATTTGCCACATAAAAAGAGCCGCCTTAGGAAAGTTTGATCCAAAAAAAAATGGTCCCGGCCCAATGCTGCAAGTTCCAAACCAAATTGGTTTTTCGAGAGGGGGACACCTTGTAATTCTCTGGGCTTAAGCTGGATAATCCTTCCCGTAGAGTGGAATCAACGCACGTCGTCAGCCAGATTCATGACGCCTGGAACCAGCCGGTCGAACCATTCAAGCCACTGAATCACAGCGCACCCAATCGAGAACACCATGATCACCATCCATCACCTGGTTCACCGCTATCCCGGCAAACGCCGCCACCCCCCACGCCTGGCTTTGGAGAGCCTTTCCCTGGATATCCCCAAGGGGGCGCTCATGGTGCTCACCGGCCCCAACGGCAGCGGCAAATCCACCCTCTTTCAGATCCTGGCAGGCCAGCTGCTGCCCAGTGAGGGCTCCGTGCAGATGGGGGGAATCGATATCTTTCGTGAGAGTCGAGCCGCCCGGGAGTTGATGGGGGTGGTGTTCCAAAAACCGGCCCTGGACAAACACCTCACCATCCGGGAAAACCTCACTATTCATGCCGATCTCTACCACCTCAACCGTCAGATTTTCCGCCAGCGTTTGGCAGAGGATCTCCACTGGACCGGGCTCCAGGATCGCCTGGATGACCGGGTGGAAACCCTCTCCGGCGGGATGGCCAGGCAAGTCGAGCTGGTCAAAGCCCTCCTCCACCGCCCCCAAATATTATTGATGGATGAACCCACCACCGGGCTCGATCCCGGCAGGCGTCGGGCTTTTCTGAAAACCATTCTGAAGCTCAAAGAGGAGATGGGGCTGACGGTGCTCATGACCAGCCATCTTTTTGAGGAGGCGGAGGCGGCGGATCTGGCAGGTATTTTAAAGGAAGGACGCTTGATCGCCTTCGATACCCCGTTCAACCTGAAAAAAAATCTGGGCCGGGAGATGGTGGTGATCGAATCCCATGGGGTAGAGGTGCTGATGGCGGCCCTTTCCGGTTGGGAGGGGATCACCCTGGAGCCCCACCCCGGGGAGTTGCGGGTGCTGGGGGTGGAAGCAACCGCCCTCTTGAAGGCACTTTTTGCCGATCATCGGGAGCAGATCAACGCTTTTACCATCAAAGACCCCACCCTGGAAGATCTCTATATCCGCCTCACCCACCAACCAGCCGCCAGCGTGGATCACCAGGAGTCCTCCCCATGAACCGTGCCGCCCGCTCCCTGGCCAAGAGAGAACTGACCCGTTTTTTCCGGCAACCCCATCGGGTGGTGGGCTCCCTGGCTCAGCCCCTCCTGATCTGGCTTTTTCTGGGCTACGGCTTCAATCCCTCTTTTCAGGCCCCGGGGCTTTCGGGCATCTCCTATCTGGAATATTTCTACCCGGGGATTTTATTGATGCTGCTGCTCTTTTCCGGCATCTTCGCCACCATCACCGTCATTGAAGATCGCGCCCAGGGTCTCCTCCAGGAGGTGATGGCCGCCCCCGTGCCCCGAAGTGCCATCGTCCAGGGCAAGGTGGCCGGAGCCATGGGGATTGCTCTCAGCCAAAGCCTGGTTTTACTGGTGGCGGCCCCTTTTTTGGGTCTCCTGCCGGGAGGCGTCAATATTCTCCTTATCCTCCTGGGGCTGTTCATCGCCTCTTTGGGGTTTACCGCCCTGGGGCTGCTGATCGCCTGGAACATGGAATCCACCGCCGGATTTCACGCCATCATGTCGGTCTTTCTGATGCCCCTCTGGATGCTCTCGGGCGCCCTCTTCCCCCTGGATCACGCTCCGGTCTGGCTTAAGGGGTTGATGGTGATCAATCCGGTGAGTCACGCCCTGACCCTCATCCGCCGCCCCTTCTATGAAACCCCGGAGGCGCTACTCTCAGACCCCGGCTATGGCCTGGCCATGGGGGTGGCGCTCCTCTGGGCTGGCATCTGTCTGTGGCTTGCCTGGCGGCAGGTGAAACGGGTTCCAAGGGGGGGATAAACTAGAGTGGAATGGGTTGTTTCAATGAGAAAAAATGGTTTTTCAAGCAGGAAGATTCCCATGACTGGATAGGGATGAAACGAAAAAAATGGTTTTTTCCATGCCCGGAAAGGCTATGCTCTCCCCATGGCCTCATCGAGGTTGGTAAAAATCCAAAAGCCTGGGAGCAAATCACTGATCCCCAACCCAAGGCGAAGGCAATAAGGAAGACCCATGGCAGACCATCCGCCAAAAACGGTAATCTCCAAGGCCCTCATCCAACGGGTAGCCGCTACGATCGCCCACCATTTCTCCCCCCAGAAAATTATTCTGTTTGGCTCCCATGCCCAAGGGGAGGCCAGCCCCGAAAGCGATCTTGATCTGCTGGTCATCATGGAGACCGAACTCCCTTTCCATAAACGCGCCGTACCCATCCGCCTGCTTTTTCAATCAGCCCCCTGCCCTTTGGACATTCTGGTCCATACCCCCGAAGAGACCGCCTATTGGAATGGTGTCACCAACCACATTATCACCCGGGCGATGGCCACTGGAAAAGTGCTCCATGCCGAATCAGGGAATCAGGTCGCTGGCCCTGAAAGCTTCACCTGATGAATGCGCGCAACATCGAATTTGCCCACCAGTGATTGCGCAAAGCCGATCACGACTTAATCACCGCCCGACATACTCTTACCCTCCCCGACGGCCCCACAGACACCCCCTGCTTTCACGCCCAACAGGCTGTTGAAAAGGCCATCAAAGGCATTTTGACGGCTCAAGGAATCACTTTTCCACGAACCCACGATCTCATGCCACTCCTGGATCTGGTCGCCACCACTTTGCCTGAATGGCTGGTTGAACGAAAAGCATTGGCCGAATTGACCGGTTATGGGGTGGAAGTTCGTTATCCGGGAGCCTGGCTGGATCCGACCCGGGAAGAAGCCCATCACGCCTTGGCGACAGCGGAACGGATGGTTGCCAAAGCCCAGGAAGAGATGAACAAATGGGAAGAGAATGAAAGATTATTTTGATAAATATCAATTTCTTACAAGGAGATAATTTTTACGCATTCCCTCTTGAGATTTCCCGAGAAAAAATTTACCTTTCCAAAAGTCCATTTAATGATGGACATCCTACTCTTCCCGGTCCTTTCCGGGAATTCCCCTCAAGATCGTGGAAAATCAGGAGATTCACTGTGAGCAAGCAGTCCCTGGAAGCCACCGTTGATCCCCAGAAGGTCCAAGTATGGATCTCGGAACTCGGCCAAGAGCCGTCTGCCGCCGTCCCCCTGCTTCAGGCCATTCAGGGTGAATATGGCTATTTACCCCGAAGCGCCATGGACCTGGTGGTGGCCAACACCGACATCAACGCCAGTCAACTCTATGGTGTCGCCACCTTCTACGCCCAGTTTCGTCTGACACCGGTGGGCCGACACCTGATCAAGGTGTGTCACGGCACCGCCTGTCACGTGCAGGGTGCGGATCGTCTCAACACCTCCCTGCGCCATATCCTGGGTATTACCGATGAAGAAGAGGATACGGCGGAGAATGGCAGCTATACCGTGGAGGATGTGGCCTGTATCGGTTGCTGCTCTCTGGCACCGGTGATGTTGGTGGGTGAGGATGCTTTTCCCAACCTCAAGGGGGCCGATGCCCAGCGGCATTTGAAAAAACACGCCCGAACCAACAACGAAATTCTGCCCGGCGCCAAACAGGATGAAACCGAGGCCGGAACCAAGGGAGGCGGCAAATGAGCGAAGGGCAATTGGTCATCACAGTTGGTGAAGGAACCTGCGGTATTGCCGCCGGAGCCAAAGAAGTCGCCAAGATTCTGACTCAGCGTTTTCCGGATGCGGAACTCAAAACAGTGGGTTGTCTGGGAATGTGCCACCAGGAAGTGATGGTGGAAATTCGCAATGCCGAGGGCAAATATTGGCTCTGGGGCAACGTCGAAAAGAAAAATATCCCAAAAATTGTCAAGTTTCACAAGGGTCTAGGGGATGCACCGGAAAAAAACCTCATTCGCTCAAGCGACGCGGAAGAGACCGACAAGGGGAGCTATCTCACCCGCCAAACCCGAATCGCCCTGCGCAACGTCGGCCAGCTGAACCCCACCTCCATGGAGCAGTTCCGAGCCCGGGGCGGCTATCAGGCGATTGAGAAGGTGTTGAAAGGGGGCATGAGCCCGGAAGATGTCATCGCCGAGGTGAAGGCTTCCAACATTCGGGGCCGGGGTGGTGCAGGCTTTCCCACCGCCATCAAATGGGGCTTTGCCCGGGGAGCACCGGGAGAGGTCAAATATCTGGTCTGCAACGGCGACGAAGGGGATCCGGGGGCATTCATGGATCGCTCCCTGCTGGAAGGAGACCCCCACTCGGTGCTGGAAGGGATGCTGATTGCGGCTTACGCCATCGGCGCTTCCAAAGGCTACGCCTACATCCGCGCTGAATATCCCCTGGCGGTGGACTATTTTGGCCGGGCTCTGGAAGATGCCCGCCGGGCCGGATTTCTGGGCGACAATATTCTCGGTACCGATTTTTCCTTTGATATTAAAATCAAGGAAGGGGCCGGGGCTTTTGTCTGTGGTGAAGAAACAGCGCTTTTGGCCTCCATTGAGGGACAACGGGGCATGCCCCGGATTCGTCCCCCCTTCCCCGCCATCAAAGGTGTTTTCGGCAAGCCCACCATCATCAACAACGTCGAAACCCTCACCAACATTCCCTGGATCATCACCAACGGTGGCCAAGCCTATTCCGACATCGGCACCGACGACTCCAAGGGTACCAAGGTGTTTGCCCTGGCGGGTGCGGTAGCCCGGGGCGGCTTGGTGGAAGTCCCCATGGGGATGACCATCCGAGAGGTACTGGAAGAGATCGGCGGCGGTTCCGCTTCGGATCGCCCCCTGAAAGCGGTCCAGTTGGGCGGACCTTCCGGTGGTTGTATTCCGGAGCATCTGTTCGACACCAAGATCGAATATCACGCCATCAACGCCACCGGGGCGATCATGGGTTCCGGCGGTATGGTGGTGATGGATACCAAATCCTGCATGGTGGATCTGGCCCGTTACTTCCTTGAGTTTACTCAGCTGGAATCGTGCGGAAAATGTACTTTCTGCCGCATCGGTACCCTGCGGATGAAGGAGCTGTTGACCAAAATCTGCGAGGGCGAGGGGACGATGGAAGACATCGATACCCTGGAGGAGTTGGCCCCACGCATTAAAACCGCGAGTCTGTGCGGCTTGGGTCAAACCGCCCCCAATCCGGTGCTGACGACACTGAAATATTTCCGGGACGAATATATTGCCCACGTCAAAGATCATCGCTGTCCCGGCGGGGTGTGCAAAGGGCTTATCACCCACACCATCATCAACAAAGACTGCACTGGCTGCTCCATCTGTCAGCGGCAGTGCCCGGTGGACGCCATTGCCGGAACGGTCAAGCAGCCGGATACCTGGGTGATCGACCAAGAGGTTTGCATCAACTGCGGCATGTGCGTGGAAGTGTGCAAACCCGACTGCATCCTGGTGGAATAACGCCTCTGGCGTTCCAGGTTCGAGATACCCCATGAAAAGTCCTAGCGCGAGGAAGATGCGATGAGCGATACCATTTCAATCACCCTGAACGGCCAGGAAGTCGAGGTGGCAGCCAATGCTACCATCCGGGAAGCGGCCGAAGCTCAGGGGGTTCACATACCCACTTTTTGTCACGATGACCGCCTCAAACCCTTTGCCAGCTGTTTTCTCTGCGTGGTGGAGGTTGAAAAGGCCCGGACCCTGCTACCGGCCTGCTCCACCCGGATAGGTCCTGGCATGGTGATCAAGACCGACAGCGACACGGTCACCAAAAGCCGCAAGATGGCGCTGGATCTCCTGCTTTCCGACCACGCCGGAGACTGTATTGCCCCTTGTGAGGCGACCTGTCCGGCCAATATCGATATTCAAGGCTACATCGCCCATATTGCCAACGGCGATTTTCCAGCGGCGGTGCGGCTGATCAAACAGCGCAACCCCCTGCCGGTGGTGTGTGGCCGCATCTGCCCCCATCCTTGTGAATCCCAATGTCGCCGGGGCTTGGTGGATGAAGCCATTGCGATCAATCCACTCAAGCGTTTTGCCTCTGAGTATGAACTGACCCATGGGCCTTATGTTCCCGATGCCGGACCCGATACCGGCAAGAAGGTCGCCATTGTGGGTGGTGGCCCGGCTGGATTGGCTGCGGCCTATTTTCTCCGGCAGGCTGGCCACGCAGTGGACATTTTTGAAGCCCTGCCCGAACTTGGCGGCATGGCCCGTTACGGCATCCCCCGTTTCCGGATGCCTTGGGATATCCTGGATCGGGAGATCAAGGCGGTCCTGGATCTGGGTGTCAAGGTGCACTTCAACAAGCGCCTGGGTAGCGATTTTTCCATAGCCGATCTCAAGAGCCAGGGGTATGGCGCGGTATTGCTCGCCATCGGTGCCCACAAGGCCAAACCCATGCGGGTCAAGAATGAAGAAGTCCCCGGGGTGATGGGGGGCGTTGATTTTTTGAGAAAAGCGGTTCTGAAAGAGCCCATTGAGCTGGGTAAAAAGGTGGCGGTCATCGGTGGTGGCGACACCGCCATGGACTGCGCCCGGGTAGCGACCCGACTGGGCGCGGAAGTGACCCTGCTCTATCGGCGGACCCAGGCGGAAATGCCTGCGCTGCCCCTCGAACAGGAAGAGACCATGGAAGAGGGGGTCACGGTGCGTTTTCTGACGGCACCTTCCGACGTCCTTCTGGAAAATGGTCGGGCCAAAGGGCTCAGGGTCATCACCATGGAGTTGGGTGAGCCGGACGATTCCGGTCGTCGCCGTCCTGTGCCTATCGAAGGCAGCGAAGAGGATCTTGACTTCGACCTCATCATTCCCGCCATCGGCCAGGATCCTGATCTTTCCTGTATCGAAAGCGAAGCCGACAAGCCCGACACCACCCGCTGGCGCACCTTTGTGTATGATGAAAAGACCATGGTGACGAGCCAGGAGGGTGTTTTTGCTGCTGGTGACTGCGCCTTTGGTCCGGATATTCTGATCCGGGCCGTGGGTGAGGGACGGCGGGCCGCCATCTCCATGGATCTTTATCTCAATGGCTCTCCGATCACTCTGAAACAGCCTTATGCCATCTCCCGGGGTCGCCTGGAAGAGTTGGAAATGGCGGACTATTCCCCCCGTTTCGTACACAAAAAGCGGGCTTTGGAGTCCACCCATCCGCCGGAGCAGCGTCTCAAAAATGGCGGAGGCTGGGCGCCCATCAACGTCGGTCTGGAGCAGGTCCAGGCCATGGCCGAGGCCACACGCTGCATTGAGTGCGGCTGTACCGCCCGCTTCGACTGTGATCTGCGCAACTATTCCACCGACTATGGTGCGACTGAGAAAAAACTGGCTGGCGACAAGCGCAAATATGATGAAGACACCCGCCATCCGCTGATTCGCATCGAAGCGGACAAGTGTATCACCTGTGCCAGCTGTGTGCGGGTCTGCACCGAAGTGCGTGACGTCAACGCCCTCAGCTTTATCGATCGCGGTTTCAGCACCCGTATCGGACCCAACTTTGACGATCCCCTGCAAACCACCGGCTGTGATGCTTGCGGTATGTGCATTGATGTCTGCCCCACCGGCACCATCTCCGCCAATACCGGTAAGGAAGCCGGACCGTGGCTGTGGAATGTGATTAACTCTTCGTGCACCGCATGCTCCAAAGGATGTGGGTTGGCGGTACATGTGGCGGAAGGGCGCGTGGTCAAGGTTTCCAGCATTGATGGCGATCCGGTCAACGGCGCTTCCATTTGTGCCGAGGGCCGTTTCAGCTATCAACTGCTACCCAAGCGGGACAACGGTAGTGGCACTCTGGAAGAGGCCAAACAGGCCATGGCAGCTGCCAGCCAGACTTCCGTGGTGATTGCAGCCAATGCCACGGTGGAGGAGGCTTATGCCGCTTCCCGCCTGGCCAAGGCTTCCGGGGGCAACTTCTACTACAACGCCGGTTCTGGGATTGATGGCGAGGCCAAGCCCTTGAGCAAGATGCGGGGTGAAGCCAACGTGGCCCTCTTGACCAAGCTCGGGGCCCAAGCCTTGACCGGTCCGGCTGGGGGTGACTGTCTGGTGCTGGTGAATACCGGGGCCGGTGCGGCATCCGGTGCCAAGGTGATTGCTCTCTCCAGCCAAGGGGCTGCGTCGGGTGCAGATATCACCATAGCCGTTGCTGATCCTCTGGAGAGTGCTGGTGCCTTCCTCAACCGGGATGGCAATCTGACGTTGGTGCAGCCTGCTCTGGAAAGTAATGGCCGCGAGAGCAGCTTGGCTGCTTTGGCGACTCTGGCTGGAACCCCTGACCTGGGTGAACTGGCTTCGTTGCGCCAAGCCCTGGCAAAGGATGTTCCGGAACTTTCCCAGGTAGCCGCACTCAATGGAGAACGGGTCATGAACACGGATCTGGCTCCGGAACTGGCTGCTGTAGCCCCTGACAGCCGCTCAGAGGCCTTTACCGCCCACATGGTTGGGATGGAACTGTCCTGGTAACAAAAAATCGTCAGGGAGCCCTGGGGGATTCCCTCCTGGGCTCCCTACTCATTGAGTGATAACGCATTCCTCTGACAAAAGAGGTCTATAAAAAATGAACAGCTTCGACGAAATCATCCAGTATGCCATGGAGCATGAGGAGAAGGAGGCCGCTTTTTATGAAGAGATGGCCGAGCGTTCCGAAAGCAAGGATCAGAAAGAGGCGATGCTGGTCCACGCCAACGAAGAGCGGGAGCATAAGAAGCATCTGGAAAAAATCCAGAAAAACCACCACCTCCCTGGTGGCGCCCGCCGCTATCCCGACCCGGACCTGAAAATTTCCGACTATCTGGTGGTGGAAGATCATCCCGGTACGGTGAGCTACGAAGAAGCGCTGCTCCTGGCTGCCAAACGGGAAAAAGCCGCGCAAAAACTCTATCTCCAGATGGCCGCTGCTGCCGACGATGCCGAGCTGAAAGAGGTGTTCAATTTCCTGGCCGAGCAGGAAGGCAAACACGGCTCCCGCCTGGAAGCGGAATACGACGATACCCTTAAAGAGGGGTGATATGGGGGTAAACTCTTGGTAAGCGAGTTCATTTTAGCCGACCAACGGTTTTAACCGTATCCTCGTTTGAAAAAGTCGCGTACAAGAGGCCGTCTTAAGTGACGGCCTCTTTTTTTTGACCTCAACTCCCCTCCCTTCCATATCAACTCATCCCACTCCATTTGAAGACCCTCTCACCATACTACTGAAGTGTTGTATTTTTTATAAAATTTAGTTTGAGCATATACAGGCCAGCTTAATTTCATTAGATTGTGAATTAAGCATCCTCACTTTGGCCTAACAAAACAACTGACTGGTCAGCTTTCCCGGCGAACTTGCAGCGATGCAATCAAATCTTCTTGCTCGCCACAGTTTTCCTGGGTAAACTCTTACCTATCAGGTAACGATATCGGATTTTCAGCTAATGGAAATCGCCTTTGCCAGCACCAAGCTGGAGAAGTGCTTCAACTCTGAAAAAGAGCTGAAAAAAAAGTACAATACGCGCATGTTTCGAGCTATATCCATGCGAATGACGGTACTTGAACATGCAGAAAACCTGAACCGAGTTCCAACCATTCCCCCGGAACGGTGCCATCAATTGACACAGAATCGGGATGAACAGTTTGCCGTGGACCTTGTTCAACCTTACCGGCTCTTTTTTTCAGTCAACCACCGCCCAATTCCTCGAAGAGAGGATGGTGGGATCGATCTTTCTCAGGTCACCGCCATCAAGATCCTCGGAGTAAAAGATTATCACTGAAAGGAGGCGTCTTGTGACTACTGATACCGACCGATATCGTCCAGACTATGGTGTTCCTCCAGGTTGGGTGTTAGATGAACATTTAGCGGTGCGGGAACTTTCCGCTGCGGAATTTGCCCGCCGCTGTGGACGTTCTGCCAAACTTATCAGCAATATTCTTGCTGGTGAGGCTCCTATCGAAGCGGGTACAGCGCTGCAATTCGAAAAAGTCCTGGGAATGGATGCTTCTATTTGGATGGGGATTGAAAAAGATTATCAGCTATTCAAAGCCAGGCAGGCTGAAACTGAAAAATGGCAAAAACATGTTGAATGGTACCGGGGGTTTCCGATCAAAGAATTGATCGATCGCGGGTATTTTCAGAAACCCAAGGATGATCGGGACGGTGTCGGAAAGCTGCTGACCTTTTTTGGGGTAGCATCAGTGGAAGCATGGTCAGAACGGTTTGCCAAGGCCAATGTCGCCTATCGCCATTCCCCCTCTTTCAAAAGCGCCGATGAGGCACTTTCCAGTTGGTTACGCATGGGTGAACTTGAAGTTGAATCCCTGGAAATTCCTCCCTATGATGCCAATAATTTCAGACAAGCCTTGCAGCAAATTCGACTCCTAACCATCGAAAAAGAAAAGGCTATCTTTCTTCCCAGGGTGACCCAACTCTGCAATGACGCTGGCGTAGCTTTTTCCTTGGTCAAACTGGTTCGAAACGCTGCACTAAGTGGTGCATCCAGATGGCTCTCACCTCGAAGAGGATCGATCCAGTTAAGTGCGAGGTATAAATCAGACGACCATTTATGGTTCAGTTTTTTCCATGAGGCGGCTCACCTGCTGCTCCATCCAAAAAAACTGATCTTTATCAATGAGAAAGAAAACAAAGGTGCTGTCACTCAACTGGAGCAGGAAGCCGATGACTGGGCGGCTAATTTCTTGATACCGAAGAATCGCTGGAAAGCTTTCAAACAGATCCGTCCAATTACAAAAGATCGAGTGATCACATTAGCCCAGGAATTAAGGATTGCCCCAGGGATTATCGTTGGTCGTCTACAACACGAAAAGGCACTACCCTGGAACATAAAGCTCAATAACCTGAAAACACGCTATCGTTGGTCGGATTGATTCTAATCAATCATTTTATCACAGCAACCTTCATCCATTTTTTCCCCCTGGTTTCAATTTGTCGGTCTTTCCTGTTATTCCTGAACTCTCAATCCTACCTCCTGTTTCCTGCTTGCTTGAAATAGTTCTTTTCAAATATCCATTTTTCCGGCAAGCTGGTTTGCGCTGATTCAACCGGTGTTTGATCTCCATGGGAGTGATCGTGGGTCTTTTGCAAATACAATGTCTTACCATTGAGTGGCTCCTCCCCATTTTGTGCCAAGGGTGAGCGTTGGCCCATGGTATTCTTCCGGCAGACCACTCCCTTGAAATCCCTTGCAGCCTGTCTCCTCCTGATTGGCGTCAGCCTCTTTTTATCACCATTGAGCCACGCCTCATCCCTCGGTGAGCTTTCCCTGTCACCTGATGAAAAAAAATGGATCGCCGACCACCCCGTCATTCGTGTTGCCAACGAAAACGATTGGCCACCCTTTGACTTTGCCGAAGAGGGGGTCGAAAAGGGATATTCCATCGATCTGGTCAAGCTCATTGGCCAAAAGACCGGGCTCACCTTTCAATTTATCAACGGTCACACCTGGAAAGAGCTTCTGCAAATGGGGCTGGAGCGTCAGATTGATCTGTTTCCAGCCATCTGGAAAAACCAGGAACGGGAAGCCCATTTTGCCTTTACCAGTCCCTACATGGACACCCCTCATATTTTGCTGGTTCGAGAGCGGGAAACCGGGATTCAGCGCATTGAAGATCTCATAAATCGGCAACTGGTCAGCGTCAAAGGGTATGCCACCACCGAGTTGGTGAAAAAACATTATCCCGGGATTCAAGTGCTGGAGGTGGATACCCCCTCCGAAGGGCTGCGGCTGGTGGCTTACGGCCAAGTAGACGCCTATCTGGGAACCCTGGGCTCCACCATCTATCAAATCCGCCAACGGATGATCCACGGCCTTAAAGTGGCTGGAGAGACCGATATCGGCGGTCATCTCACAATTGAAAACCTCCACATCGCTGTCCGCAACGACTGGCCGACCCTTAAAACCCTCATCGACAAAGGGCTGCAAAGCGTCACCGTCGAGGAGCGTCTGGCTCTACAGGACAAATGGATCTCCATTCCCGGCCCCAACGCCAAACTACGCATTCCCCTCACCCCAGCAGAAAAGGGCTGGATCAGCCAGAATAAAGCCCTCCTTTTTCGCACCTCTTCCCGGAAACCTTTGGCCTTTGTCGAAGGCAATCATCTGGAAGGCATTCTGGGAGATTATCTGACTTATTTCAGGGAGGCTGTCGGGGTGGATCTGACCCTCGGCTCTCCTCTTGGCAACACTGAAAATCCCTGGGTGGATCAAACAAAACCGGTGGATTTTTGGCTGGTATTAGACGGAGAGCTTTCCACCGGCCAGCCAAGCGCCTTCAGCCAGCCTTTGTTGCAAATGCCCCTTGCCATCATCACCCGCCGTCTGGTGGGTTTCATTGAAGATATCCATCTGGTAGCCCAAGAATCCCTGGCGGTGGCACGGGCCAGTGGGATTGTGGCGTTTTTAAAGAAACACCACCCCCAACTCAACCTGATCGAGGTAGACGACACCGAAGCCTGCCTGCAAAGGGTCGCCCAGCGTCTGGCCTTCGGCTGCATCGACCTGGCCCCCTCCGCCCAATATCACCTGGGGAGTGGTGCCTATGATGATCTGAAAATTTCCGGCATGACCTCGGAAAAAATCGGCCTCTCCATGGTGGTGCCGGAGCACCATGTCATCCTGGCAGAGGTGTTCAACAAAGTTTTACTCTCCATGCCAACAGCCAAAAGAGAGGCGATCTATCACAGCTGGGTGAGAATTCGAGTCCGGGAAAAAATTGACTACACCCTGGTCAGTTGGATCGCTGGTGGTTTTGCCTTGCTGCTACTGATGGCCCTACTCTGGAATCAAACCCTGCGGCAACAGGTTCAGCGACGGCGGCAGGCAGAGATACGCCTTCAGGAACTGGCTGATCGACAAAAAGCGGTTTTGGACCATAGCCCGGTGGGGATCGCCTTTCTGGACCAGGATCGTGTGATTCGTCAGGCCAACCCCACCATGGCGAGGATTTTTGGTGCTGAAACTACCGTGATGGTGGGACGTACCACCCAAGATTTTTTCCATGATGAAGAGGCCTTCAAAAGGCTTGGGGAGCGGGCCTATCCGGTGTTGCGCACCGGGGCGGTGTTTGAGGAGGAGTTGCTGTTGCAGCGCTTAAATGGCGAGCGCTTTTGGTGTCATCTGCGGGGGGTCGCCATCAACAAGGACCATATCGACGAAGGGTTTGTCTGGACCACCGAGGAGATCACCGCTCGCCGGGAAATCAAGGACAGGCTGCAACAGGCCAAAGATGCGGCGGAATCGGCCAACCGCTCCAAAACCCTGTTTTTGGCCCACATGAGCCACGAAATTCGCACACCTCTCAACGCCATCCTCGGCATGAACGAAATTCTGCTGGAGAGCGATCTTTCAGCTGAGCAGCGCCACTATATGCAAACGCTGAAAAATGCCGGCGAAACCCTCTTGGCCCTGATCAACGATGTATTGGATCTTTCCAAAATCGAAGCGGGGCAGATGGATCTGACCCTGATCGATTTCAACTTGCCCAAGCTGGTTGAAAACACCGCAGGCCTCCAAAGACTGACCGCCCGGGAAAAGGAGATCAGCTTTCGGGTCGAATTAGGATCAGGGCTGCCCCGACATGTCCGGGGAGATCCTGACCGGCTGCGGCAAGTGCTGTTAAATCTGCTCAACAATGCCATTAAATTTACCCATCTGGGTCAGGTGACCGTAACCGTTCACCAGGAAGCAAATCAGGTCATTCGGTTTGCCATTTCGGATACCGGTATCGGCATGACCGAGGCACAAATCGACCGGATTTTCAAACCGTTTGTCCAAGCTGACACCACGACCACCCGCCACTTTGGCGGTACGGGGTTGGGGCTTACCATCTGCAAGCGATTGGTGGAAGCCATGGGGGGGGAGATTGGGGTCGAAAGCCGTCTGGGCCAAGGCAGCACCTTTCACGTCACACTTCCTCTTCCCTCCTCCAAACTTCATGGCCACCGGGAAAGTTTGGATCCAGAGGAACAACCCACTGCCTCACCTCACAGTCAGTCTACCAAAGAACAGCTCCACATTTTGCTGGTGGACGATGCCGTGGAAAACCGCCTGGTGATCTCCGCCTTTTTAAAAAAATCCCCTCATCGCCTGGTGCAGGCGGTCAATGGGGCTGAAGCGGTAGAGGCTTTTGAAAAAGAACGCTTCGATCTCATCCTGATGGACATGCGCATGCCGGTGATGGATGGCTATGAAGCCACCCGGACCATCCGCCAGATGGAAAAAACAGCGAATTTGAAACCCATTCCGATCATTGCCCTGACCGCCCAGGCCTTAAAGGAAGATTTGGGCAGAACCTTGGAAGCAGGGTGCGACTATCACCTCACCAAACCGGTACGCAAAATCCACCTGTTGGAAGTGATTGATCGCTACCGTGCTCCCCCTATCTGAAGCAGGCATCATATTGACAAACCTCTTGTCAGCTTTCCCGGATCAATAGGGGCCCGGCTTGGGAACAGCCCCCACCACCCGGTTGCGGCCACCCTCCTTGGCAGCGTATAGGGCCACATCAGCCTTTTTCATCAGCTCCGAAGCGTTGGTCATATAGGGTTCATACTGAGCTACCCCCAGGCTGATGGTGAGATTTTGGCCTTTATAGCGTTTGCCCAGGAGCAATCCCGTTTTCGCCACCCCTTTACGCAGACGTTCGGCATAGCGCAAGGCCGCGATGTGGCCGGTGCGCTCCAGGACGATGATAAACTCCTCCCCTCCCAAGCGTGCAACCAGGCCGTTCATGCGGGTGTGTTTTTGTAGAAGGCCAGCCACCACCTTGAGCACCCGATCCCCCTCCGGATGGCCGAAACGATCGTTAAACAGCTTAAAATGATCGATATCCACGATCACAATGGAAAAGGGGGTGATCTCCTTGCGGTTTTCCTGAACCAGCTGGGCCAACAGGCGATCCACCCGACCCCGATTGTAAAGCCCCGTCAGGGCATCCCGATCCGCCTGTTCCGACACTTTTTGGTGAAGTCGGGCATGTTCCAATGCCAGCCCCAACTCCCCGACGACATTGGTGACCCCCAGGAGGGTATGTTTTTCCAAGGGACGACCCTCGGGGTTCCACACCGCCACCACCCCATGGGATCGTTGCGTGCCGCTGATGGGCACGATACCCAACTCGGAAATACCCAAAAATCGTAACACCCGCTTTTCCACGGGACTCTCCCCTCTGATAATTCGCCCATGCCCCTCCCGCAAAACGGTTCGAAACCCACTCTCCTGTTGGGTCAGGGGAATTTTCAGCAGATTGGGCGGCTGGCGGCAGGTGAGATCGCCCTTCCAGTGAGAAATCTCAAGCTCCCGCTGCTCCGCATCCATTCCAAACAGGATAACCCCCTTGAAGTGAAACTCCCGATGGATGGCTTTGAGGGTTTGATTAAAAATTTCCTTCTGGCACAAGCTTTGATGGGGAGCGAGCAGACTTTCCCGATAGCTGGGAGGAAGGGGGGCATAACGCAACTCCCGGGTGGAGGCTTGAAGAACGGAGTTGGAGCGAGCCAGACGCAGGCTGGCTTCCATCAGCCGTTTTTGGCCTTCATTGCTGCTGGGCAGGGGCATACCGTGATAGCTCATCGCCTCCTGCATCAGTGGGTCGGTGCTGAGATTCAATTGGGCCAAGTTGATATCCCGAATATCAACAATCCTTTCCAGATGCGGGCTCAATGCCGGAATACGCCCGCCGGTCATGGAGCCATACCCTTGCACCCAGGCCAAAAAATCAGCCAGCTGCACGATGGCCGCAAGCTTTAAATCACCATCATCCAGGTTAAGACTCATATCCAACCGGTGATGTCCTCTAACCCCTGTGACGATGCGCCTTGAAAAACCCCAACGATCGAGTAGATAGGCACCCATATCGTCGTGACTGAATCCCATGAGATGGCGTTCTCTGATGACCATCTCCTCGTCTGACCGGGAAGGAATGGCCAGCAGGTCATCATAGGAGAGGGGGGCCAGATGATGGAGCAGTGGTTTGCCCAGATCATGCACCAGACCGGCCAGCCAAGCCTCCTGGGGGTTATCCCAAAGAAGCGCTTCGGCAATGAGATGGGCCAAATGGGCTACGGCCAGAGCATGCCGCCAGAAAGGGGTGGGGCCAAACCAGGGCGTTGTATCGGAATGGATGAGGGTGTCATAAAGCAGCGCTTCCAACGCCAAGTTGCGTACACGGGTAAAACCGAAGGTGATCGTCGCCTGCAACACCGCCTCCTCAGCGGAATCCACCGGCTCCCCCTGGATGAACAGCAAGCCGATCAGTCGATTGACCACGGCGGGCTCTCCATCTACCGCCCGGGCCAAATCTCTGCCTGAGGTGTTTTCCTCACCAGTGACCTGCCATATCCGCTGAATCACTTCATGGGGAACAGGAAACTGATCCAGCTCCTTGAGTCCCCGGCCTGTCTGGCTGATATCGATAGGTAAATTCGCTCCAACGTTCATGGTAGCCTCCATTGGATCCGGGATCCCTCCCCCGAGTTCAATATCCTTCCGGCTCCATTTGCCTTGAAACAGGTTGATCGGTTCGTTCCTTTAAAGTCTGATCCTTCCATTTTCTGAACCAAATGTGGATGCAACCATCTGAAGCTTTACGCTGCTTTTTTGACTTACCCTTGATGGGGCGCCATTTAAAGACACCTTTTCTAAATCTACTGCAAAGACCGAGCCTGTTTTTAATAACCGCTATTTTCAATCGGTTACATGGACACAACAGCGTCTTAACAGAAGATTCCGGTCACAGGTGTAAAAATTAATTTTCACACAACTCGCTTTCAGTTGACTCTTTTTTATGTTGCCTGATTGAGGAGTGGGGCGTTTTTTGCAATCTTCTCTCAGCTGGTTGGGAGCTCTTTTTGCATTGAAAAATTCCCTGAAAATTCCGATACCAGGCTGACACCTCAAGCTCGTTGAACAGGCTTGATCCTGGAAGACGATCTCGTCAGGCAAGCTCGTTTTATGGTAGGATTCCTGATTCGAGGGCTTTCAGGGGTCTGGATATCCCTTTAAAGCCAGGGTTTGTGGCAAAACTTCAAACGCCGAGGGTGGCTGCATGGCGGAGACTCACGATCGATTCATAGCCTGCACCATACCGGTTCATGCCGAACCTGCGGTGCAGGCGAAACATTGTCAGGGGTGTGCGACCACAGCCGCTCGCCTCGATTTTTTCATGACCGTCGCCATCTCCCTGTTCAGCGCCGTCATGGGCTCTCTCTCCGGCTCCATCGGCCTTCATGCCATGGCACTTTTGGCTTTTGGGGACGTATTGGTCAAAGGGGGAAACTGGATCTCCATTCGCATCTCCCGCAAGCCTCCCACCAGTCGTTTTCCCTATGGCTATGGCAAAGTGCTCTTTCTCTCCTCCTTCATTATGGGGGGAGTGCTCTTTTCCGGTGCGGTGGCCTTTTTTCTGCACAACATCCGACATCTCAACGACGGCCTGGTGGAAAAACCCTCCTTTCTGGCGATTTTTGCGGCACTGACCCTGACCATCGTCGGCGAAATGATGTATCGCAAACTCTCCTGCGTGGCCCGAACCAACAACAATCCCGCCTTGAAGGCCGCTGCCCTGGATAACCGGATGGATGCCTTGTCCGCCTCCATGGTATTGATCGGCGCGGTCCTGGCTTGGCTGGGCTGGCTTTTTGCCGACCATCTGGCGGCGCTGCTGGTCTCACTGCTGGTCTTGCGGGTGGGCTTTAAAATTGTCGTGGAGTCGGTGGAAGGGCTGCTCGATATCGGGCTTGCCGCACCCGTGCAAAACCGGGTAGAGGAGATCTGCGTCTTTACCCATGGCGTGCGTGCTGTTGTTTGGGTGCGTGGGCGGCGGCTGGGGGATTATTATGAGCTGGACCTGGGGGTAGAGGTGGATGGTGGGTTGAGTGTAGAGACGACCCACCAGATTCGCCACGCCATTACCCGGCAGCTCACCGATGAAATCGACCACATCGCCCGGGTTCAGATCACTTTTACCCCCCATCGCAAAAATGACCCACCGGCCTGAATCCGCTTCAAGCCCCTCCCCTCCTCAACCATTCCCAGCTCATCCCTGATGACGGATACCCCGTGACAGTCACCTTGCTGGAATACCCCCAATAGACCAAATTTTCCCCATCAATGGGCCTTGGCGAGGGATTTTTCGATGTCTGTTGCCAGGGAGGAGATTTCACTGACCACTTCATCGATATCCCCGGAAAGCTCTCTGGCGACCCGGGCGGTGATTTTGACCTCTCCAGCCACCACTGAAAATCCTTTGCCAAACGAACCTGCCCGAGAAGCCTGAATCCCGGCATTGATGGCCAACACTTCCAACTCGTTGGAAATTTTATTAATGGAGTGGGAGGTCTTGAGGATTTCGGAGGTGTTGTTGCTGATCTTGCCTTTCAGGTCAGTCAGATCCTGGTGCAAACTGGCCCCCAGTTGCGCTTGTCGCTCGCTCAACACCTCCGCAAACAGCCCGGAGACATCGTGGGTTAATATCTTGGCGTGATTTCTGACTGCAAACACCTGATCCAACAATTGTTCGTTGCCCACCGTATCGATAATAAAATCGGGTTCATTTTGCCGAATAAGGGACTCGACCTCCCGACCGATGGGAATGTTAAGCTTTTGGGCCAAGGAGATGGCGCTGCGATCGTGATCGGTCTCTATCACAAAATGGACTTTGATCTTGTCGCTGCGGGCAAAAAGCCTGACCAAATGCCTGGCCGCCTCTCCCGAACCGATGATACCCATTGATTTACTCATGAGGCAGCCGATCTTTTCTGACAAGGATGGTGGGGTGGTTGCGGTTACCAGAGGGCCTGTTGCTATCAACTCATCCAGATCGAACAATAAAGGATGGAAATTCAATCAACTGATTCGATAAAGGGCTCATCACCATCTCACTTGGAACAAAGAAAATTAGCCCATTTTGCGGACAGGATCATCGAGAAATTATTTTTTTATGACCCATGCTTGTATAACTACGATTCATCATTCCAAAACAACAACCACCCAATGATTTGATGAAAACAAAATGGCATCAAAATTCTGAAATTTAGCTTGAATTCAACATAATATGGAAACCATACAGCCTCTGAGGTAGACTTACTGTTAGCTCATCATTTGAGCCAAAATTTGTGTTAGGGCTAAAACCGGTTGGATTGATTGATGAGGGATAGCCATCTCTGGCAGGATGAAAGCCTTTCTTGCCCAACTGCTTAAGAGAGGCAACTGTGAGCGGTCAAAAATTTTACAGCCAACTCTACCAGGAGGATCTCTACGGCGAAGCGGAATGGCTGCGGCGGGGGGCGCTGGAAAAAGTCACATCGGTGGTTGAGTTGCTCACATCCGTGGATGTGCGGCCCCGGGTGTTGGCCGAGCTGGGGTGTGGTACGGGTGCGGTGATCCAGGAGTGCCAGCGGCAAACCATTGCGGATGGTTTTGTGGCGGTGGACGCCTCTGCCGACGCCATTGCCCACCTGAAAAAAAACGCCCCCGGCATCACCGCCCACCAAGGGGACATCACCACCCTGGACTGGTCAAAGTTGGGGGGGGTGGATGTGGTGATTCTCTGCCATGTGCTGGAGCATCTGGAAGATCCTGCCACCTTTCTCACTGAGCTGACCCGTCGCTGCACAGCCCAATGGCTGGTGGTGGAGGTGCCGTTGGATGATCTTTTGGTCAGCCGCTTGAAAAGCCTGTTTCGCAATCGGCACAACAACAGCGCCGGTCACGTGCAGTTTTTCACCCCAAAGAGCTTTATGGCCCTTCTGGAGTCCGTCGGATTGGAGGTGGTGTCCCAGCGCCACTATATTCCCCGGCAATCCATCGAAACCGTGCGCTTTGTGGCGGCCAAGGATGGTCAATCCAAACTCGCCACCGCTCTACGCCTCTTCACCGCCCACTACGGCCCTCGCTGGCTCACCCCCCTCTGGCGACGCTGGTACTATGCCCACCATGCCGTGTTGATCCGTCTGCCTGGTCCAGATTCATAAATCCAGATTGATCTTCAGTCAAAATTGATGCAACTTGATCTGAGGGCCAGGCCAAGAAGAGAATCGCTTCCGCAATTCGTTCTGCGAGAGGAATCATCATGGACTATCAGGCACACATTATCCGGGATAAGGGGATTTGTGGTGGGGAACCCGTCATCAAAGGTACTCGGGTAACCCTGCGAACAGTTCTGGCGAGTTTAGCGGCAGGAGATAGTACGGCAGATCTCCTGAAAGATTTTCCCACCCTGACAGCAGCGGACCTGAAAGCGGTTATCGCATTCGCCGCCGACTCCGCAGTGGAAGACCTGCCTGTACCCAGAATCCCCAAAATCGCGTGAAAATCAAGCTGGATGAAAATCTTCCCAGATC
>JADFZT010000023.1 GCA_015232395.1 Magnetococcales bacterium
TGTTGGTAGATATGAATCACCCCGTTTGGGGGGGTGGCATACCCTTTTCAGCCAGTATGGGAGAATCGATTGGGCCGTTTTTTGGCATTTTTGATCCTGGGGCTCGTTCTGGTCGCTGAACTGCCGCCAACAGGGGGGTGGGGGGTGATCAGTGGGGCCGGGGTGGCGGCATTGGGGACTTTTTTCGCATCCAGTTGGCGAAAAGGGTGGTTGGTGGTATTGGCAGGACTTGTTGTTGGTTTGACAACGGCATGGTGGAATGGTGAGCAATATCAGGGCCATTTGCCTGAAAAGCTTTCGGGGGAGGAGGTCATCACCGGGGTGGTGGCGGACCGGGAGGATCGGGCCCGTTCGGTCAAATTGATTTTGGCTGGGGTAACCGCCTCTATGGCTGAGGTGGGGGCGGTTTCCCAGGGGGAGAGGCTCGATTCCGTGGATGATCTGGAAGGGGGGAGCACTACCCTGTGGCGGGCTGAAGGGTTGGTGCAGGTGACGGTCTATCGGCAGGATGTGTTCGCCCTGCCCGGGGATCGGGTTCGTTTTTCCGCCCGACTCTTTCCCCCCTCCGGCCATCGGGTGCCGGGGAGTTTTGACTATGGGGCCTGGCTTAAAGAGCGGGGTATTGTAGCCACCGGCTATGCCCGGGGGGATGTGGAGATTCTGGAAAGCACGGAGGATTGGCGCTGGAACCGCTTGCGCCAGCATATTTTTCAATGGATTACCCATCATCTTCCCCCGGAAAGCCAGGGGATGGTGGCAGCCATTCTGGTGGGCAAACGGGGAGGACTCTCCCATGAGGTTCGGGAAAATCTGGTGGTGGCCGGGGTGTTTCATCTGGTGGCCATCTCCGGGTTGCATCTGGGGCTGGTGGCTTTTTGGGGATATGGCTTGATTCGTTTGGCCTTGGCCTTGGTGATTCCCCTCTCAGCCCGGTGGGATGTGAAGCGCCTGGCTGCGGGGCTGGCAATTTTCCCTATGCTGGCCTATGCCTTTCTTGCAGGCTGGCCGGTTTCCACCCAACGGGCGGCGGTGATGGCCGGGGCTTTTTTGCTCAGTATCGCCTTAAGTCGAAACCCCCACCCTTGGCGGGCTTTGGGGGTGGCGGCGATGATTGTGTTGGTTTGGCGGCCGGGACAACTCTTCGAAGCGGGCTTTTTGCTCTCCTTTTTGGCGGTGGGGGTGTTGCTATGGCTCTGGTGGCCGGGGCGCTCTCCCATCGGCAATGAAAAGGCCCCGACGGGTCTGGCTGTTCGGGAAGAGAGTGGGGTTTGGGGCCAGCTTCGGGGGTTGGTGATCACCACTGTGGTGTTGGGGGTGGTTCTCTCACCCATCTCGGCCCATTTTTTCCACCGCCTCACCCCCTATGGCTTTGTCGGCAACCTGGTGGCGGTGCCTTGGGTGAGCCTGGTGGCGGTTCCCTTGGGGCTGGGGAGCTTGGTGGTAGCCCCCTTTTCCGACACCCTGGGGGCTTGGCTGCTGCTGGGGACGGGGTGGAGCCTGGATCTGGTTCGCCTGGGTTCTGATTGGTTGGCTGCTCTTCCTGGTGCGTGGCAACGCCTTCCCGGCCCCCCCTTGGATGGGATCGCCTGGGGGGTGGTGGGGGGATTGGGGGTGGTGGCACTCCCGGGGCGGATGGCCAAGGGGTTTTCCTTGCTGGTGATGGTGGCAGCCCTCTTTTGGCCCCGGGTGGCTCCTTCGTATGGGGTTTTTCACCTGGCGGCGCTGGAGGTGGGGCAGGCCCAATCGGTGGCGGTAAGGGGGCCGGAGGGGGCGTGGTCCATTGTGGATGCCGGGGGGGCGGTGACCCCTCGTTTCAATATTGGTGAAGGGGTGATTTCCAGTTATCTCTGGCACCATGGGGTCACGGAGTTGAAGCATTTGGTGGTGAGCCACCCCCAGGCGGATCATATGGCGGGGGCTCGGCGGGTGTTGCGCAATTTTGCGGTGGAGAGTCTCTGGTTGGGGCAGTTTCCTGTCAAGGAGCGGGAAAAGGCGAGCTATCGGGCGCTGATGGCAATGGCTGAAGCCCGGGGCGTGGCGATTCGGCGGTTTGCAGTGAGGGAAGCCTTTCAGGAAGGGGAGCTGATATGGCGCATTTTGCCTCCCTGGTCTCCGGGGGAGGGTCGAAACCATAATGATCGCAGTGTGGTGGTGGAAGCGGCTTTTGGGGCGCATCGCTTTCTTTTTCCAGGGGATATCGAAAAAGCCGGGGAGGAGTGGCTTTTGGGGCAGGGGGTGTTGCAGCCTGTGACGCTACTGATGGCCCCCCACCACGGCTCCAACTCCTCCAGCTCCCCGGAGTTTATCGCCGCCACCCAGCCCGAGGGGGTGATTTTCAGCGTGGGGCGGCGCAATCGTTATGGATTTCCCAAACAGCCGGTGGTGGATCGATGGCGGGAGAGTGGGGCGCAGCTGTGGCGGACGGATCGCCACGGCACGGTGATTGTGGAAAGCGATGGTGAGGCTTGGTGGGTTAAACCTGTAGAATAACTTCCCAGAGAGGTGTTGTTCCTGAAAAATCAAAGATCTTCCCTGCTGGAACCCCGTCAAACCGGCTGCCCAGAGCGGTCAACGCCTCTTGATAGATCTTCCCATCAGCCGGAAAAGAGATTCCTTCCGGATGGCGGATGGTCAGCCGATGGTCACAGCCCGCAAGCCCTGTGGCCAGGCGCAGCCCTTCGGTGAGGTGCAAAGGGTCGGGCAGCAGCACAAGTATGCTTTTGTGTCGGCCATCATCGGGGGCGCTTGGCCAGTGCAGGTTGGGGAGGGAGAGGGTGAACCGGCTTCGTCCGATCATCTCTCCCAGGTTGGCAAGTCCTCCGTCCCGGGCTGGATGGTCTCCGGTAAAGGGGGGGAGATGATGGCGATTTCGGCTGTGGGCGCAGGCGATTTTTTGGCGAATGTCGAGATGGGGGAAAGCGTTGTCAGCCAGATAAACCCCTCGGTCCAAAAAAAAGAGATTGATCTGAAATTCATCAGAAAATGGCTCGGGGATTCCGGTGATGGCCTTTTCAATGGTGTCTTCGGGGAGCTGATCCCGGGTGATGAGGAGGGTGACTTCCATGGGGCATTTCGCTAACTGCGTTCGATTTCCTGATGATTGGCGTGGCTGTCTGTTTCGGATCGTTTCCATTCCGGTCGTGTTGACTTGTTCCCGATAGATCCCTCCCCGGTCGCATTTACTTGTTCCGGAAGGGATCTTTCACTTTGACCCGCTGGCCGGGACGGGGTTGATCTCCAGCCTTCTCTTCCAGCTTCCACGCTTCGGTAGCCCGCAAGCGCCGGGTAAAGATGATCTGCAACAGCGGCGTCAGAAGGAGCGCGATCAGCACTGTCAGCAGGATGCCCATGTGGAGATTTGCCCGGGCGGTATAGTCGGGGGGGAGCATTACGCCGATGCCTACAGTGAGGAAGAGGATGGCCAAAATTTTGGAGACATAGCGCCCCATCCACACCCCCAAAACCGCAATCAGGGTGAGAATGGCCAAATTTTGCCACAACCCCGTATTGCCCCCTTCGGAACTCATGGGGATGTTGGCACCCAGGGCCAGAATCAGCACCACGATGGCCACCAGAATGTTTTGATTCCTCAACATCCAGATTGCCACAAGGGCGTAGAGGGTGCCCAGGAGAAAATTGGTCTCCACTCCCACCCGGGCGGCCAGCTCCGCTGGAAGATTGGCTCCCACGGAGAGTACCAGGATAAAGAAGATAAACCCGGATTTGATCATCCCCGTTAACGAGGCGGGTTCGGGTTTTGAGGTGATGATTTTTTCCGCCATTCGTCCCCCCTTGCCTTTGACGATTGCGAAATGAAGGTTTAAGCCGATAGTTCCATTATCGAATGGATGAAGGGAAGAGTTGAACGGAATTTAGGATTGTTCACAAATATCCCCCGGTTTTTTTCCTGAGGCTCTTCCCTGATTTTCCAGAAAATGCATGTGTCCGGGTTCAAGGAAATAGCCGTTTGGAGTCTTGCCAGAGCTCTTCCAGTGCCGCCAGATCTTCATCCTCCACCAGCTTGTCCTGCTGTTGCAGGTGTTCCTCGATATAGCGAAAACGGGATTGGGCTTTGATGGTGGTGCGGCGCAGGGCGGCCTCGGGGTTGACGTTCATGTGTCGGGCCAGATTGACCAGGACAAACAGCAGATCCCCAAATTCCCCCTCCATCCCCTCCTGATCCTGCTGGGCATGGGCCTCTTCCAGCTCCCCCAGCTCCTCATGGACTTTTTTCCACACCGGCTCGATTTCGGTCCAGTCAAAATTGACCTTGGCCATCTTGCGCTGCACCTTGTGCGCCCAGAGGAGCGCTGGCAGCTTGCCGCTCAAGCCGTCGAATACCGACAGGGTCTGGGGGGAGCGTTTATCTTCCCGATCAGCCTTTTCCCGACGTTTGATCTCCTCCCATTGATCCACCACCTGATCCGGCGTGGCGAGGGTTTCCTCCTTGGAGCCGAAGACGTGGGGGTGGCGATTGGTCATCTTGGTGGTGATGTGGCGGATCACCTCTTCCAGGGTGAAGGTGCCATTTTCCCGGGCGATCTCGCTGTGAAAAACAATGTGAAAAAGCAGATCCCCCAACTCCTCCTTAAGCTCTGCCGGATCCCCGGATTCCACCCCTTCAGCCACTTCATAGGCCTCTTCGATGGTGTAGGGGAGGAGGGAGTGGTGGGTCTGTTTGCGATCCCAGGGGCAGCCGTCGGGAGCGCGTAGACGCTGCATCAAGGTTTCGAGTTCCTGGATGGCTTCGCTGGAAAGGGAAGTGTCGGAGGGCATATGGCTCGGTCCATGGGGTGGTTGGCAAGCCCATGGATGGATCCTTCACGGGCAGTTGGCTTCCTGTTTGCTACTTTATATTAAAGTGAGACCATCCGGGTAGGAACCTCCGCCCCTCCCGGGGTGGATCGGTTTGATGGGGTAAAAAACATGAAGGCCCCGGAGCGTTCTTGTTTGGTGCTTCGGTCTATCCCTGTTTGGTTAATTGACTGTCTTTGCGCTCTTTTTGTGCAAGTCGGAGCATGTCATGCACCTCCTGCTCCAGCCCGGATCAGAGGGTGTGGGATTCATTCCCAGAGGGCTCCCCGGGCTTCCCTGCCAGGGAACAATTGCCCGGGCAGGGGGCAAAAAACGCCAACTTAACCGAATGTGGAAAAAGTTTCCCCCTGTTCTTCCCCAGGGGAAATCACTGGTGAATCCAGCTGTTGCTGAAAAAAACCGCCTCAATCCGGGTATGGCATGGGGGTTGCTTTGATTCTGGATACCTTAGAATCCTCATAGGAGAAGTTTTCATCATGGACAGTGGATTGTATGCGGCGGTCAATGGCGCACTCAGGGCCGAACTACGGATGGAAGTGTTGGCCAATAACCTGGCCAACGTCAATACCAACGGTTACAAGGAAGATAACATCACCTTTGATTCCTATATGACCGAGCCGGGTCCCGAGCAGTTTCCCCTGCCCACAGACTCCTTTTTGGGACAGCGTACTCCGGGGGGCATCCCTTTTCCTTTCAGCAACCCCTCCGCCAACGCCTACCAGATGACCTATCCCCGAGCTGACGGCACCACCGTCGATCTTTCCCAGGGGGCCATGCAAAAAACCGGCAATCGTCTGGATGTGGCTCTGGAAGGGGAGGGGTTTTTCGTGGTCAACACCCCCGACGGCCCCCGTTATACCCGGGACGGTCACTTTCAGGTCAATACCCTGGGGGAGCTGGTCAACAAAAACGGCCATCCGGTCCAGGGCGCGGGTGGTGCCAATCTGGTGATTGGTGATAACCCGGTGGAAATCGGAGCCGATGGGGTGATCTCCGGCCCCGGGGGCAATCTCGGCCAGATCCAGGTGGTGGGACTCCCGGAAGAGGCCTTGACCAAAGTCGGTCAAAATCTCTATTCCGCGCCTGCCGGGGCTGAAGTGGCCCTGGAGGACTCATCCCAAAGCTTCCATCAGGGATTTCTCGAAGGCTCCAACTCCAACATGATCCGGGGCATGACCCAGATGATCGAAACAGGGCGGGCCATGGAGGCCTATATGCGTCTGATCAAAACCATGGATCAGCTGGATGCCCAGGCCGCAGGCCAGATCGGTAAGTTGGAATAGCCCGGCCAGAGGGGATAACCCAGTATAAATGAACCGGAATGGCTGAACTGTTTTAGGGGTTGCAGGGGCTGAATCAATCTCCTCTCACCCTCCCAAATGGATCCCATTCCCAGTCAGATTGAATCATTCAAGCCAAAAAAAAGAACCAAGGAGCCTTTCGTCATGATTCGGGCACTCTATACCGCCTCTACCGGCATGCAAGCTCAGCAACTCAACATCGACGTGATCGCCGACAACCTGGCCAACGTCAACACCACCGGCTTTAAAAATGCCCGGACTGACTTTCAGGATCTGCTCTACGCCAACCTGCGCTCTCCCGGTGCTGAAAACTCCTCTGCTGGCACTCTGGTGCCGGTGGGAACCCAGCTGGGCCACGGTGTCAAAGTGGCTTCCGTCAGCAAGGATTTTACCCAGGGCAGCCCTGTCGCCACCAGTGAAGATCCCATGAACGTGGACATGATGGTTCAGGGACAAGGTTTTTTCCAGATCGAACTCCCCTCTGGTGAGACCGCCTACACCCGGGATGGCAGCTTTAAAATTCTCGACGGCAACATCGTCACCTCCGACGGCTATCCTCTGATCGGTGGCCAGATCGGCTTTGATCCCACCACCACCCTGGGCATCAGCGTTGAGTCCAGCGGCGCCATCGGCCTGGAGGACACCTCCACCACCGGGTTTACCTCTGGCGTTGGTCAGCTGCAACTGGCCCGTTTTGTCAATCCCGAGGGTTTGAATGCCATCGGCAACAATCTCTACAAAGAGACCGAATCTTCCGGTACCCCCCAGCTGGGCAACCCCGAAGAGGATGGTTACGGTTCGGTCAACCAGCACTATCTGGAGCAGTCCAACGTCTCCATGGTGAGCGAGATGGTCAACATGATTACCACCCAGCGGGCCTACGAAGTAGGGGCCAAGGCGATTCAGACCGCCGACTCCATGCTGGGTGAAGTGACCGGCCTGAAACGCTGATCCGGATAAACAGGATTTTTGATGCGGGGTGATTTCGGTTTTTGACCGGATGATCCCCGCGACCGGTTCCCGGTTTTGGATGCCAGATTTCAAGTTTCAAGCTCAAAACCGACAGCGACAACGTTTTGGTCCAATGGAGTGACGATGAAGGGCTCTATCTTTTCTGGCGCGATTCTTGAATATTCAACTCTTGAGTGTTCAACTTCACTCTATTCAACAGGGCCATGTGCACGACAGCCTCTCGGGTTTTGGCCCAGGGGAATCGCCCTGATTTTCGCCCTGGTACTGGGATTGAGTGGCTTCGACGCCCAGGCCCAGCTTCTCTCTCAGGAGCAGCTGAATCGCCAGGTGAGTTTAGAACTTCAGAAGATTTTGGCTGATGATGGCAACGGTTTGACGGTTTCCAATGTGCTTTACCGTTACGATCTGCAGGTGAATGATGGTGAAGTCAGCGTGGAAGTGGATCTGCCAATGGAGATCCAAACCCCTGGCCGCCACACCATTTTGGTCAATGTTTTGGTAGACGGGGTGGTGGAAAAGGTGCTGGAGCCCACCGCAAAGCTCACGCAGCGGCTGCGGATTCCGGTTCCAGCGACAACCCTGGAGCGGGGCACAGTGGTCAGCAGTGCTGATTTCAACTGGATCGAAAAGGAGTTTTCCCGCTCGATACCAGGTTTGGTCACAGAAATAAATGCGGTGGTCGGCAAGGCTTTGACCCGCACCGCCCGTGAGGGCAGGCTCCTGCAGAGCAAATGGTTTGAAGCCCCGGTGGCTGTCGATCGGGGAGAGAGAATCCGAGTAAAAGTGAGCACAGGATTGCTCACCATCAATACCCTGGGGGTGGCCATGGGCAAGGGGCGCATCGGTGAAACCATCGAAGTGCGCAACCCCGACAGTCGCCAACGCTATCTGGCCCGGATTATAGGACCCGGGGAGGTCCAGGTAGAAAACTGATCCGCCTAAAGCACTGGGGCATAGAGGCGGGGCAAGCGTGGAAAGAAGAGAGACCATGACGACGGACCGGCTGGTAATCGTATTGCTGATGGTAAGTGTGACCCTGACCGGTTGCGGCATGACCCGCGCCTCCCAGCGTCCCATCGCCCCGATGGCGGTGGTTCAGCCTGAGGCCCCGGAGCGTTTGTCTCCCAAAAAGGGCTCCATCTGGCAGACCACCGACCGCAACACCCTTTTTGTGGACAACAAGGCCCGCAACATCGGCGACCTGATTACCGTCTACGTATCAGAAGAGTCCGAGGCGGGCAAAGAGGCCTCCACGGCACTCTCCCGGGAAGATGACAGCTCCTTCAGCTTTTCCGGTCTGTTTGATCTGACCTCGGTCTTCAAATCCGACAAAACCCTCGCTTCCGGGGGCACTTCCAGCAAACATGAATTCGACGGCTCCGGCAAAACCGAGCGGGAGAGCGCCTTTACCGCGACCATCTCCTGCCAGGTGACCGAGATGCTCAGCAACGGCAACCTCCGCATCGAGGGGCGTCGGGATATCACCATCAATAACGAAAACCAGTTTATCCTCCTCTCCGGCATCATCCGGCCCGAGGATATCGCCACGGACAACTCCATCCAGTCGGCCCAGATCGCCGATGCCCGGATCGAATATTCCGGTGATGGCGATATCGATGACCAGCAAAATCCGGGATGGGTCAACTCCTTCTTTGCCAACCTGCCCATCCTGTGAGGCTGAGGAAGCTGAACATCATGAAAAAAATACCCTCTCTGCTGATCCTGCTGGCTCTGCTGCTGTTTGGTCCCATCACCGAGACCCAGGCAGCCCGGCTCAAGGATGTGGTGGATATCGAAGGTGTTCGGGACAACCCTTTGACCGGGTTCGGCCTGATCGTGGGCCTCAACGGCACCGGGGATTCCAGTGCTGACTTTACCACCCAGTCCCTGAAAATGATGTTGAAGCGTATGGGGATTTCCGCCCCCGACGATGTGAAGGTAAAAAATATCGCCGCTGTGATGGTCACCGCCACCCTGCGCCCCTTTGCCCGGCAAGGTAGTCGCCTGGATGTCATTCTCTCTTCCCTGGGAGATGCCAAAAGCCTCCAGGGCGGTACCCTGATTTTGACTCCCCTCAAAGGTGCTGATGGTCAGATCTATGCCGTGGCCCAAGGACCGGCCTCCATCGGTGGTTTTGCCGCTGAGGGGGGGGCTCAAGGGGTTCAAAAAAACCATCCGACCGTGGCGCGTATCGCTGGTGGAGCCATTGTTGAGCGGGAAGTGGATTTTGATTTGACCAACGAGCGCCACTTGCGCTTTGCCCTGAAAAATCCAGACTTTACCACAGCCAGTCGGGTGGCCAGGGGGATCAATAATCTGATTGGCCAACGTCTGGCCAAGGCCCGGGATTCGGGTACGGTGGATCTGGAAATTCCCCCCACCTATCACGGTCGGGTGGTGGAGTTTATCTCCCGCCTGGAAAATATCCAGATCGAACAGGACCAAACCGCCCGCATTGTCGTCAACGAGCGCACCGGCACCATCGTCATGGGTGAAAATGTCCGGGTCTCCACCGTCGCTCTCTCCCACGGCAATCTTTCCATCCGGGTGAGCGAAGATCAGCAGGTGAGCCAACCGGCTCCCTTCAGCGATGGTGAAACCGCCGAAACCAACCAGACCCAGATCGATGTGGATGAAGAAGAGGCGAAATTGCTGGAGATGGAAGAGGGGGTGACCCTGGGGGATCTGGTGCGGGGACTCAACAGCGTCGGGGTAACCCCCCGGGATTTGATCGCCATTTTGCAGGCCATCAAGGCTGCAGGAGCACTGCAAGCCGATTTGGAGATCCTCTGATGAACGCCATATCCGGAAATATGCCCCAGGTCGCCAGCCTCAGCGAGAGCGACACCAAGCGTCTGCGTGAGGCGACAGCTGATTTTGAGGCTCTGTTTGTCCGCCAGCTCTTTTCGGCCATGCGCAAGGCGGTCCCGGAAGGGGAAGAAGGGCTGTTCGCCAAGAGCAATGGGGAAAAAATATTTCGTGAAATGCTGGACGGCGAATATGCTAACATTATCAGTCGTAGGCCCAATGGTCTGGGTATGAAGGAGTCGATCTTCAAGGAGATGACCCGCAACTACAAGCTCCCCACCCAGGAGACCCGGGGAGCCTTGGATGAAGCCCAGGCCAAAGTAGCCGCCATGAAGGCCATGGATCATCGCATGAAGGGTTCATTGACCCCTTCGTCGGAGTGATGGTTGGCCGAGTCGTGTGAAGGGATCAGGGCCAAGAAGCAAATGACCTGAGCCAACGGAAGGCTTGAAGCAGTCAAGTAGCGTCGGAAGAGAGCGGTCGGAGCCGGCTGGTTTTCGTACCATTTCCCGGGACGTAAGTTCAAACAGAGGATCCATTTGCACCATGGTCACGCGCATCAAAGGCACAAAGGTCGGTCAGCTGGAACGGATTTCCGGACGCCGGGTCGCCAAACCCAAAACCGGGACAACAGCCAAGGCCAAACCCCGTCAGGATGACGTGGCGCTCTCGGCCATCTCCCGTACCATTGGTATGGCTGGTGAGGCCGCTAGTAACGCCCCGGAAATCCGCAGCGAACTGGTAGAGCCCATTCGAGAGGCTTTGGCTGCCGGGCGCTATAATGTTTCCAGTCTGGATGTGGCGGATAAAATTTTGCGCCAGATTCTGATGGAACGCAAAAAAAGCGCCTGACGGGGGTCGGTTAAGCCATGGAAGCTCGCAAAATGAGAAAAGCCGCTTTTGACGCTGAAGATCTGATCCGCCAACTCAAAGGGATCCTCAGCCAGATGATCCAGCGGTTTGAGGGATTGATCGCCCTTTCCGAACGGGAGCGGGAGGCCATCCGCCAGCGGGAGCCTGAAAAGGTCGAAGCGGCCTCTGCCGAAATAGCCGGGGTGCTCAAGGAGATCGGGCGCATCAACAGCGAACGCCAGCGCCTGACTCTGGGCTTGGCCGACGGCTTGGGGCTGCCTAAAAAAGAGCTGGATCTGCTCAAGGTGGATGCGGCCACCGGAGGGCGATACGGCCTCAAAGAACTGAGAACCAAACTCCAGGATGCCATCAGCCGGGCCGACCAGGCCAACAAGGAAAACAAGGCGATTTTGAATGGGGTATTGATGGCCACCGAATCGGTGATCAAGGCGCTGAAGGATGGTACCCGGGACTCCTCCATCGCCTATGACCGTTTGGGTCAGCGTCAGGCTTCCTCTGGATACAATCTGTTTTCCAAGCAGCTGTAGGGGGTTGGGTGGTTTCAAGGGTGTGATGGCGGTTGAAGGATTATTGGTTGATTTTGAGCCAATGGAGCCTTGCTGAGTGCGGGCCTGTTAACAGGTTCTGGAGTGTGTTTTAAGGCAGCATTATGCCGAAGATCGTTTTTGACAAAGAAATTCCAACAGGGATGTTGAGCCATGAGGCATAACCACTATTACAGGCTTTTGGGCAGGGATGCCGGTGGCGATTCGAGGGGGGGTGGGCCATGCTGATTTTGACCAGGCGGATCGGGGAAAGCCTGAACATCGGCGACGACATCAAGATTACCTTGCTGGGCATCAAGGGCAACCAGGTGCGCATCGGTATCGACGCACCCCGGGATGTGCAGGTCCACCGGGAAGAGATCTACGACAAGATCAAACGTGAAACCCGCAAGGCCAACCGTCGAATGAGCGAAGAAGTCTTGGATCAAGCCTCCAGAATGCTCTCTCAGAAATAGTCTCTCCTGTTAGCTCGGGGGGGCTGGGGAGGGGCTATCTGGAATGCTCTCCTGGGATGTTCCCTTGGGGTTTTCTTTCTTGAGGACGGACTCATTTTTTTGGTTTTCAGCCTGGAGCCGGCCCCTCCCTCTCAATAATCATGCTTCCAGTTGATGCCAAACGCCCCGTTTTGCTTTTGATCCATTTCGGTTTCGAGGGTTATGTCGGGGGTGAGTTCCACCTCCACGCTCATCTTGCCACTCCCCTCCGATAGTCCCTGCTCCACCTCCAGAAACACCCGATCACCGATATATTTACCCACCTTGACGGTGCCGGTGGCCAGATCGTCCCCTCCAGCTTCAAAAGAGTCGATGCCCAGGCTATCCTGCATTTTGTCCATCATTCCCGGCCCACCCCCCTGAAGACGCGCCACCGCAGCAGCCAGTTTAATGGCCTGGCCCGGGGTGATGTCACTGGCGTTGCGGTCGAAGAGCAGGTTGGCCAAAATTTCATCCTGGGGCTGGGGGGGCTCGCTGGTGAGAATCAGCTTGGGTTCGCTGGCCGGGCCTTCCAGACCAATCACCGCCTTGATCTCCTCCTTGGTGACCGAGGCGGAGATATCCAGGTTGGGGGTCGGTGGGGAAGCGCCGCCAAATTCGATGATTCCCTTGTCCAGATTGAAGCGGTGGTCGAGAAAATCGAAGGTGCCCTTTTTGACCGAGAGATCCCCCAGCACCACCGGATTCGTGGCATACCCCTTGATTTTGAGGTCCCCCCGCCACTCCGATTCCAACCCCTTGCCCCGAACATAAACCTGTCCGGGAATATGCACCGCGACATCGAGCTTGATGGCGGCAGACTCCGAGTCTTCCGTCCCATCTTCCTCTCCGTCAGCACTCTCCCCGCTCTCCCGCAGCTCCAGGGTGGCGATATCCGGCCCCACTCCCTCGGGGAGGTAGAACAGCACCCGGTCGGTGGTGAGGTCCCCCTTGACCATCACCAGGGAGGTATCCCCCGTGACATCGATGGCGCCGCTGATGGTGGCGGAAAGGTCGTCCCGCTGCACCAGGTTGGCGTGATCCAGCTCGCTGTGGATCCCAAAGGTGTATCCCCCTTTCTCCAGGAACGACACCTTGCCAGAGCCCGACAGCTGGCCTTTGTTGCCATCCGTCGCACTCAATTTTTCCAGGACGAGGACTTTTTCATCGAGCTTGGCTACCAGGGTCATTTTTTGAATGTCGGTGCCGCTCTCGATGCTTTTGAAGAAACCTTCCCCCACAGTCAGCTCTCCCGAAGCCTGGGGGGTTTCCAGGGTACCGGTTGCAGTGAAATCCGCTTTCATCTGCCCCCCCATCTCCCAGCCATCCGGGGCGAGAAAGGCCATGAGTCGGGCCATGTCCGCCTCCATGTTGAAGACGCCACTCAAAGGCTCGTTCTGGGGGATGACCAGATTCCAGGGAATCAGGCTCACGGTGACCGGCAGGGCAAAGTGGCCTTTGGCCGGCTTTACAGTGAGCTTTTCGATCAGGAGTTCCCCTTTGGCCTGATCATCCCCCAAAGCGAGGTGCAAGGTGAGATCTGCAGGGGGGACCGGTTTCAGAGCCGGTTCATCCATGTGGAAGTCGCTGACGTTGAGGTGGACCTCTGCCCGGGGCTTGGAGGGGTGGCCGGAAAGATTTCCCTGCAAGGCCGCTTTGCCGGTGAGAGGGGGAGCACCGAACTGGCTGGCCAGGCTCAAGGGAAGATCCAGATCGATCTTGGCCGTAACCCCTTGCTCGGTGAGGGTGCCAGCCCCGGTGAGTTGCGCTGTGCCAAAGGTCAGATCCAGGGCTTCCAGAGTCATCTCCCGGCCCGACTGCTTCAGGTGAAGGGGGTGGGCGAGATGAAAGGGTTCCGGACCAAAGGTGCCGTCCAGGGTGTTCAGGGAGGCTGCTACACCGTTATCCAGAAGATCCACCCGGGCTTGGGTTCTGGCGGTAAATATTTCAACCGCCCTACCCTCGGTGGTCAGGGTGAGATTGAGCCCTTTGAGATCACCGTCGGTTTGCAGTGTGGTTTCCTGAACCACCATATCCCCCGTTTCGAACTGGGTGGCATTGAGGGTCGCTTTGAATCCAATCTCTGCCAACAGATCGGTCACCCGGGCTTCCAGGCGGCTCCAGGCGAGGGAGCCGAAATCTCCCTTGATATCTGCCCCGTCGAGTTCAAAATCGAGATCCTGCCTGGTCAAGGGGCCACCGGGTTTTCCCCCGGGGTGGAGTTGGGCCTTGAAGACGATATGGCCAGCCAGATTCATCCCCGGTGGGGGAATCATGGCTGCCGGATCGTGGATTTTACCGGTCAAGGTGCCGGTTAGGAGGGGGCCTGCCAGGTCGATATCCAGGGGGCCGGTGATCTGGCCTCCGGGAAAGTCGATGCGGAGATCTTTCAGGTTGACCCCGGCGGCGGTTTTTTCGAAAGGGGTGGCGACGCTGAAATGTTGCTTCTGCCGGGTGGCGGTCAGATGGATATTTCCAGTTGGGCTCGCCACTGAGCCGGTGGTGGCGAGTTTGAGTGCCAGGCGCTCTATTTTTTCCTGATCAAAGCGGATAGAGGAGCCCTTTACCGTCAGATCCAGGGTGGGTTCCGTGGCGCTGCCGGAGAGCTTGGCGGTGGTGGTTACCTGGCCCGCTAAGGGTTTGCCCAGGGCATTGGAAAGGGGATTCAAGTCCGGCAGTGTCAGATCGATTTGACCCATAAGCGCTTGGGTGGCGGTGTTAAAATCAATGCTGGAGGCGGTGAGGTGGATGGCGCGACCCTTTAAAGAGAGCCCCTTGAGCTGGATCGCCTCCTCGCCCGTCATCAAGACCTTTCCTGTCAGCTGCATGTGGGGGCCCAAGAGGGCTGCGGCTTCGGGAATGCCCTGGAAATCATCAAGCCCCCCATCCAGATCAACGCGAATGCGCCGGGGGTTTTCCTGAAAATCGATCCGGGTGGTGAGAGCCAGCCTGCCATCGATGGCCAGCCCTTGGGGCTCGGCCCAGGGAGTGGGATCGGTGATCCGGGTGGTTAACTCCACCTGGGCGGCTGGGGCTGCGGGGTCGATGTCGCCCTTCAATCCCAGCGCCAGGGTTTGGCCGGTGAGATCAAATCCGGCAATGTGCAACCGGCCATCGGGGGGCATCCGGCCCTTGAGCTGCCACTGGAGTTCCTTTTCCGGCCAAGCTGGTTGATCCGCTGGCTGCAAGCCACTGACGCCCCCTTTCCCGGTCAAGAGCAGGGTGGGCTGGTCGTTTTGGGGCTCCTGGGACCAACGGGCATTCAGGGTGGCGGTGAGTTGGTCGATAGCCACCTGGGGGGCGTCGATGGCTTGGCCGGTGATGTCGATGGTCGCGGTGGGATGGGGGAGGGGGCCATCGGCATTGAGAATAATATTTACCCCACCTGCCAGGGGGGTGGCGGCGATGGGGCTTAAACGGTCCAGATCGGGCAGGGCGATGGTGGCTTGGGCCTGGAGTTGATTGGTGGCCTCATCCAGGGTGGCTTGGGCCTGGAGAGTGCCCAGGGGGAGCGCCAGATCAAGGGTTTTAAGGGAGAGCACTCCTTCAGAGCTGCGGGTGGCTTGGGTTTTGAATGTCCAGGGGGAAACGCCCAGCATTAGAGGATCCTGAACCATGCTGAGGCTGCCATCGAGGGTGATTCCCAAGGGTTCGCCCAGAGTCAGGGTGAGGCCGGTATGGATCTCCCCAAGCCCTTCAACCCCGGCAGCCAGTTTTCCCTGCCAATCGTCGAGAGGCCCCTCACCATCCAGCTCCAGGCTCAGATCCCCCGCTTCTTGCAGTCCGGAGAGCATCGCCACCAATCCGCCGCGCTCTTGGGCTGCGGTGTTGAGGGTGAGATGTCCCGTCGCCAGGTTGAGTCCGGCGGTTATGTTCAGGTGCGCCGTGGCTTGATCCAGGCGTTCGGTTTTCAGCTGTAGATCAAACATTTCCCCGCTTTGATCGATCCCCATGCGGCCATTGAGATTAAATGTGGCGGCACTTCCCAAAATCGCCTCACCCAGCTCCAGCCGGGCCACAGCCAGCCGGTCGATCTCAAAGGGGGGCAACCCCTGGGGGAGTACCATGGGGCCTGCCTGGAGCTCTTCCACTTCAGGGGGGGCTTCGGAGGGGGGGAGGAGAGGGGGGCGTAGCAAAGTGATTTTTTCGGCGGATATTTCCTGCACCCGGATAATTCCCAAGGGTGGCCCCAGGGGGGACCAGGCGATGCGGAGTTGATCCAGGGCAAACCAGTCCCCATCCTGATCTGCCAGAGCCAGGTGTTCCAGTTCGATGGAGAAGGGAATGAAGCCGTCCAACCCCCGGATTTGTGCGTTGATTCCCATCTCACCCAGAAGGGTTTCCACCACATCCACCAGCTGCTGGCGTCCCCAATCGGTTTGGAGGATGGTGAAGGGGATGAGGAGCACAACGATCACGACGACAAACAGCCGTGCCAGCCAGCGCAGGGGTTTGGCACGGGAGGTGGGCTCGTCGGGAGGCGGGGGGGCCGGGGTGGTTTCGTCACTGCTCATGAAGAGGTGTCCAATGGGTTAAAAAGCTTGCCCCAGACTGACATAAAACTGTACCACGTCATCTACATCTTCCCGGGAGTTGACGGGAAAGCCGACATCCAGGCGCAGGGGGCCGATGGGGGTTTTGTAGCGGACGCCAGCACCCGCACCGATGAATAGCTCTTCGGTGAGGTCGGGAATTTCATCTTCGTAGGCTCTTCCGGCATCCACAAACAGCACCATGCCGATGGAGTCGGTAATACCGATGCGAAATTCGTTGTTGAGTTCCAACATGGAGGCCCCACCCAGGGGATCGAGTTCGTCATCCAGGGGGCCTGCCAGCTGAAAGCCGAACCCGCGCAGAGAGCCGCCACCCCCCACATAGAATCGCTCGTCCGCCGGGAGCTGCTCCCGTCCGGCTCCAGAGAGAAATCCCCCGGCCAGGCGGGTGGCGAGGATGATTTGAGGGGATTTCATGATCGGGATATAGCGGCTGTGGCTGGCTTGGAATTTACCGAAGAGGACGCCATTTTCCAGGGTTTCCAGGTAGGGTCCGCCGGAGATCTCCAGCCGCCAGCCGCTGGTGGGGTCGAGAAGATCGTTGGAGTGGTCCATCAACACCCGGGCGGGGAGGGAGACGAGACCGAAGGAGTCGTCATCGAGCTCTCCCCCTTCCAGAATGGTGACCACACGATAGCTCAACCCCAGGGAGATTTGCAGGCGGGGAGAGAAGGTACGCTCCACCCCCATACTGGCTTCCAGGGAGGTGCGCTCAAAGGCTTCGGTCTCTTCATCGTTAAAGTCGATGGCGGCGATCAATTTTTGATCCATCCGCAAAAAATGGGGCTTGCCGAAGGAGCCGGTAAAACCAAATCCATCCACGGCGGCCTCTCCCTCCAGGCTCACCACCTCGCCGGAGCGATTAAAATTGCGGTGTTCCCAACCGAGGGTGCCGCCAACCCCTTTATCGGTGGAAAATTGCATTCCGGAGCTGATCGTGCGGTGTTTTTTTTCCTTCAGCTCAATTTCTACCGGAAGGTGCTTTTCAGGGTCCGGTTCTTTCAGCAGATGCACCCGGGCCATGGCAAAAAGCCCGGTGCCGACCATGGCTTGGCGGGCTTTTTCCAGGATATCCGGATGATATTTTTCCCCGGGCTGCCAGGGAATCAGGGTCATGAGAAAATCGGGATTGGTCTCCCCATAGCCTTTCAGCCGCGCCGCCCCCAGATGCACAAGCGGCCCCGGATCAGCCCCCACGACCACATTCAGCAGCTTTTTATCCCGATCAGCGTAGGCCAGATAGGGGATGGGTTTGACAAAGGGGTAGCCCATCTTTTGGATGAGAGAGGTGAGCTTGCTCTGGGCATCCAGCACGGTGCGGGCGACGGCGGGCTCGCCAAAGTTAAGTTCCAGCTCGTGGGGTTTGGGGGGCTCGGGGGCATTTTCTCCCGGGGTGATGTTGATCTGGATATCCCCAAAACGATAGCGGGTACCGGCTTCCACCTGAAAGGTGAGCACAATGGGATCGACATCGGCACGCATGGATCCTTTTACCTGGGCATCGAGATACCCCCGGGAATACATCGCCCGAACCAGATTGGTCTCATCCCCTTCGAGTCGGCGCTCCAGGACGATGTGGGTTTCGGGGGGGCGATCCTGGCGTTTGATGGCGTCGGAAGCGGATTCCAGGAGGCTGGTCAGTTCATTATCGGGCGCCCCAAGAATTTCGACTTCATACTCCAGCGGAGAGGCTTTGCTCTGAGGGGCCTCTTCACTCTGAGAGGGGGGGTCATCATCGGGGATGGTTTCATCTTCGGCATGACTTTCCTGACCCACCAACAAAAACAGCCCGACTCCCATCATCAGGAGCGAGCGAAAAAAAGGTTTCAATCGAAAGGGTTTAAACAACGCCATCCAGTCCATACCATGATGCGTTAAAGTGGCGGCTTTCTACCAGTCAACCGCGATTCCCAACGGAGCAATCTGGTAAAGAAGGGTATCCCCATCACGCCCCTTCGGCAACGCTCTTTGATAACTCTCATGTCCAGATGTAGATCATTGGGGGGCTATCAGATGCGGGATGGCCGGTTCGGAAATTCACACCTGCCTGGCCACTGTTATCCCTCTCCCGCCACTGGAGAGTTGATCGTTTTTGGTAGTCATTTGCGTCGATTATTGATTTCTATGGCTTCTATTACAGGTAAAGGGAGATGGTTCAATAAAAAAAGGGGAGTGAGTAGGGAATGGGTTCAAACAGGGGCGTATCAGGGGAAAAACTTGATGATGGCGATGATGAGTCCGGTTTGGGTCAGAAGGAAGGTGACGAGCCATTTGATCAGCCGATTTTCCGTTTCCAGCAGGTCGCGCTTGGTCGCCAACTCTCCCAGCCGGGACTCCTGAACTTTCATTTATGAGCCTCGGCATGGGCTTCCGCTTGCTCTTCCGGCACACCGGCGGCGACCAGAAGTTTGACGAATTCGTGGGTATCAAAAGTAATTCCGTTGGCCATCTCTTGAATTCCTCCTCCAGTCAGAATATCACATTACAATGGGGTGCCAAGTGATTTTTGCCTGCCAAGACACCCTTTCCCAATCCATCAACTGACTGTAGGCTGATGGCGAGGTATGGCTTTAAAATCTCCCCTGAAAGGAAACCCAAGGTGAATCCCGACCGTGACAAGTGGAACGAACGCTACCGGCAATCCACAGCGCTCCCGGGGGCGGCGCGGGTGTTGATTGAAAACAAGCATTTGCTGCCACCATCGGGGCTGGCTCTGGATTTGGCTTGTGGCTTGGGGGGCAATGCGCTTTTACTGGCGGAGTTGGGGTTTCAGGTGGAAGCCTGGGATATCTCCGATGTGGCGGTAAAACGGCTGCAACAGGAGTCCCGCAAACAAAAACTCCCCGTCAAAGCCCAAGTCCGCAACCTCACCATGGGCGCACTGCCGGACGATCATTTTGATATCATCGTCGTCAGCCGTTTTTTGGAACGGGGGCTGGCACCCTGTATCATCAAAGCCCTGCGACCCGGGGGAGTGCTTTTTTATCAAACCTTCATCCGCGCCCGAGTAGGCGAAGCCGGACCCGAAAGTCCCATCTTTCGCCTTAAGGAAAATGAACTCCTCCACCTTTTCGATGGTCTGACAGTGCTCGCCTACCGGGAAGAGGGGCTGGTAGGGGATCTTAAAAGAGGGTTTCGGGATGAAGCCCAGCTGGTCGCCAGAAAAAATGACTCCAATCTCACGGAAGAGTAACCCACCAAGATGAGCCGAAACAAACCCATTCAACCCCCCGGAAAAACCATCTCCATTCAATCCCCAGGCAGCGGCCCCGGTGGTGGCAGGCCCATTCAACCCCCCGGTGCGCCCCCAGGTGGCGGTTTTCCCCTGCGCCCCCCAGGCCGAGGCATCCCCATCGCCTCCCAGCCCGAAGCCCCCCCCAAACCACCTTCAGGCTTTGTCCCCTTTGCGTTGGGCTTTCGCCCCTTCTTTTTGCTGGGGCCGCTTTGGGGTGTGGTGTCGATTCTTGTTTGGCTGGTGATCCTGGAAGGGGGCTTCATGCCGGCGTGGCAGCTTCCCCCGGGGTGGTGGCACGGTCATGAAATGGTCTTCGGTTTTGTCGGGGCGATGGCGGCTGGTTTTTTGCTGACAGCAGTACCCAACTGGACCGGTGGGGATCACCTCAAAGGCAGGCTGCTGGCGGGCCTGGTGGGGGTGTGGCTTGCTGGGCGGCTGGTGATGGGGTTTTCCCATCTGCTCCCTTTCTGGCTCTCTTCCGGCATCGATCTGCTCTTTCTTTTCCTGGTGATGCTCGCCACCGGACTGCCGGTGATTCAATCCAAACGTTGGAACCAGGGCGCTTTTCCGGCCCTTTTGGGGCTGCTTTGGTGTGCGGATGTGCTGTTTCATCTGGAGGGGTTGGGGGTGGTGGAGGATGGGATGCGCCGGGGGCTCTGGCTGGGAGCGGACGTTGTCGCCTGGATCATCGTGATTTTTGGAGGACGCATGCTGCCCATGTTTACCCGCACCACCCTGCTCACTCGGGGAATTGATCCCGGGGTGATGATGAAACCGTGGGTGGAGTGGGGGTCGGTGATTTCCCTGGTTTTGATTGCGGTGTGTGATCTCTTCCTGGCAGAAGTTTCCTGGAGCGGTTGGATTTTTCTCCTCGCCGCCCTCATCCACGGGGTGCGCCTCGCCGGTTGGCAGCCGGTCAAATGCCGCATCGAGCCCCTGGTTTGGGTTTTGCATCTGGGCTACGGCTGGCTGATCGTGGGCTTTTTCCTCCGGGGGCTTTCGCTGCTGTGGGAGGTGATGCCAATGAACGATGCCCTCCACGCGCAAACCGTTGGTGCGATCGGCATGTTGGCGGTGGGGATCTCCAGCCGGGTTTCCCTGGCCCACACCGGCCGACCTTTAATGGCTTCCCGGGGAGTTGTGGGGGTCTATCTGGCGCTTTTTGTGGCGGCATTGGTGCGGGTGTTGGGGGGGTGGATTGCACCGGAATGGTTGGTTCCCCTCTCCGGGCTGATCTGGATCGGTGCTTTTGGCCTTTTTGTGTCGATATTTGCGCCCAAGCTACTCCGTCCCCGACTGGATGGCCGGCCTGGATGAACAGACAGGATATGCCATTGAACTGGCAGGCCCCTCTCTGGCACTCTCCTCAACGATGATTTTTCCCTGACCTGAACATTGGAAGGCAACACTCGCCATGGCTTCGAACGAAGAGTTGGACACCCGTGACCTGGACTTTATCCGCGCCATCATCGCCCAGGATCTGGCAAGCGGCAAACATCAACGGGTGGTCTCCCGCTTTCCCCCGGAGCCCAACGGCTTTTTGCATATCGGCCACGCCAAATCCATCTGCCTCAACTTTGGGGTGGCAGAGGAAAACCCCAACTCCCTCTGCCGTCTGCGTTTTGACGATACCAATCCCGAAAAAGAGAGCCAGACCTACATCGACGCCATCGAAACCGATGTTCGTTGGCTCGGCTTCGACTGGGGAGGAAAGACCCTCTACACCTCTGACTATTTCGATAAAATCCACGCCAGCGCCGTTACCCTGATCCAAAAAGGCCAAGCTTACGTTTGCGATCTGAGCGCCGAGGAGACCAGAAATTATCGGGGCACTTTGACCGATCCGGGAAGAGAAAGTCCCTTTCGCAACCGCTCCATAGAGGAAAATCTCGATCTTTTTGAACGCATGGGCAAAGGGGAGTTTGATGATGGTGCGTGTGTGCTCCGGGCCAAAATCGACATGGCGAGCCCCAACATGAACCTCCGGGATCCCACCCTCTATCGCATTCGGCGGGTGAATCACCATCAAACCGGCGATAGCTGGTGCATCTATCCCACCTATGACTTTTCCCACCCCATTTCCGACTGGCTGGAAGGGGTGACCCACTCTCTGTGTACCCTGGAGTTTGAAGACCACCGCCCCCTCTACGACTGGGTGCTGGCCAAACTGGAGCTGGAAAACCGTCCCCGGCAGATCGAATTTTCCCGGCTCGATCTGGAATATACGGTGATGAGCAAGCGCAAGCTCAACGAACTGGTCACATCAGGCCATGTCAACGGTTGGGACGACCCCCGCATGCCGACTCTTTCCGGTCTCAGACGACGGGGCTTTACGCCTAAATCAATCCGTACCTTTTGTGGGCGCATCGGCATCTCCAAAGCCATCGGTACCGTGGAATTGGCCCAGCTGGAAGCGTGCATCCGGGAGGACTTGGAGGAAAAAGCCCCCCGGGCCATGGCGGTGCTTGATCCCATCAAAGTGGTCATCGATAACTTTCCCGAAGGTCAGGTGGAGGAGATTATCGCCCCCAACCATCCCCAAAAACCAGAGAGGGGTGAGCGGACTCTCTATTTTACCCGGGAAATCTGGATCGACCGGGAGGATTTCAAGGAGATCCCCCCTCGCAAATACAAGCGCCTGATCCCGGGAGGGGAGGTGCGTCTGCGCAACGGCTATGTGATTCGTTGTGACGAGATGGTCAAGGATCCGGAAAGTGGCGAGGTGGTAGAGCTGAGCTGCTCCTACGACCCCAAAACCCTGGGGGCTCCCCCGGAAGGGCGTAAGGTGAAAGGGGTGATCCATTGGGTTTCAGCCGAGCGTTGTGTCCGGGCCGATATTCGTCTCTACGACCATCTCTTCACCGAGCCCAACCCCGACGGTGGCGGCGATTTTACCGACCGGCTCAACCCCGACTCCCTCACCCTCCTGGAAAATCGCCCGGTGGAGATGAGTCTCGCCAACGCCCAGCCAGAAACCGGCTATCAGTTTGAGCGGGTGGGATATTTCAGTGTCGATGAAAAAGATTCAACCCCGGAGCGTCTGGTGTTCAACCGCACCGTGAGCCTGCGTGATTCCTGGGCCAAAATTGTCCGCAAGGGGTGAAACCAGGAGGGGATACCAAGGGGAAAAGATCGAGAGGATGGAGCGAACGTGTTGCCGGGAGGGAAAGGGTGTGGGGCTTGATTTCCCAGCGGGTCAAAGCACGCAACGGCAGGGGAGAATGAAACAGAGGTTTGGCCAAGCCAAAAGCCTGGATTGGCCAAACCGGGGATAGGGCATCCCGGAGGGGAAAACAGCCCTTTCCCGGCTCAAATCAGCGGCAATGATTCATTTGCCCGAAAGAAAAAACCACACCAAAGCACCGATAGCCCCAACAATAAGCACCACTTTGAAGAGGGTGGCCGCCAAAGAGGGTGAAGCCGAGGAGGGTGACGGGGTATTTTCATCCCCGGCTTCAGGCTTTTTTGCCGGGGGTGCCTGGTCCGTGGCCCGATCTTTGGCTTCGATGTCGCCAGAGGCTGGGGAGCTGGATTGGTTGCCAGCGGATTTGCGGCGTCTTTTTTTCTTGGGGGTTAGCGGAAGAGTGGCCTCCATGCGGTCAATCTCAGCGTTGTGGGAGTCCATATCCACCGGCCACGCTTCCCACTCCAGGCCCATCTCCTCCAGATCCCGACTGTACTCTTCCACCTTCTGTTTTTCAGCGCAGCCAAACACCTTGAACCACTGATCCGGATTGCTCGTGGCACAGTTGCCAGCTGTCAAAACCTCCTGGGAAGGATGTTTCCACAGGGCGTCGATTGCCCGTTTTTTGGCTGCATCACCCAGGGTTCCGTCGGTTGGCGGAGACCAGCGACAGCGAAGTGTGCGCATTTCGGATTTGGCGTTATTGGTCATGGATTCGAGCTTTTCAGTAGTTGGCCCGGATGAATCAGGGAGAGCGCAGCCCTGTGAAGCGAGGGGCTTTCTCTTTGATTCAGAAAAGTTGGATCTTCAGACCGATTATCTATGCAATGCCCATTCCAGTGTTGCCTGTTTCAGTGCATATTTGTTTCAATAGCCCCCTTTAATCCACATCCTGATCCCTGTTAAGCGTGCTTGGGCTCTTGGGCTGATCGAATCATCTGGCGCTTGGACAGCTCCTGTTTAGAATAATCGGAACAAACCGATTGAGCCAGAAATCTCTTGTATCGAGAACGTCGGGCGGTAGAAAAAACACGGCATACCATCTCTTTTTCGGCTCAGTTGGGGAAAACCTTGAATCTGGCAGAGGGTCGCCATGACATTTTTGCCGATTTTGGTCGGAGTGATATTCCCTGGCGTATGGATCAAGGCTCCGGAATAAGCCGCAGAATGAATGGCAAAGAGGGATGGTCCTGGAGGGGAGGGGGTATGGAATACGTTGAAAAATATTGACTGGATAAGGAAATAAAGCCCATCACTTTGCAAAATGCTTGAAAGCCACCGGTGAAAAACGCCAAACTGGGATTTTTCCAGACCCCCCAAGGAGGCCCAGCCATGAAGCGACGGGAATTCATCAAATCCACCGCAGCCCTTGCCACAGCCGCCGCCGTGATTAGCCCCACCCCAGGCCAGGCTGCCCCCAGTCGTCCCAAGGTCAAGCAATATCGCACTCTGGGCAAAACCAATATCGCCATGAGTGATATTTCTTTTGGTGCCGGAAAATTGCCCTCCTCCTCCATGATTCTTCGGGCCATGGATCGGGGGATCAACTATTTTGACACCTCCCCGGATTATGGTGAGAGCGAGGATCTGATCGGCAAGGCTCTGAAACGCCGCAAGGATCGTGAAAAATATTATATCGCTTCCAAATTTTGCAGCCCCATCGCCTACCCTGGCCATGTGCGTTTTGGCTCCTCCAAAAAAGAGTATATCGAGGCGGTGGATGGCAGCCTGAAGCGTTTGGGGTGCGACTATCTGGACGTGGTTTTTGTCCACGCCATCGGCTCCAAAAAGGACTATGCGTTGGATAAGCGGCGTATGCTCGATCCCCGTATGTTCGAGGCTTTCGCTGAGCTGAAGGAGAAGGGCAAGGCCAACTATCTGGCGGTCTCCTCCCACGGCCCCCACCATATGGAAAAGTTGATGTTGGCAGCGGTGGAGTCGGGGAAGTTTGACATCATCATGCCCGCTTTCAACTTTATGAACTTTCCCAGAGTGCCGGAGCTGATTCAAAAGGCCAAAGCCAACGGGGTGGGGGTGGTCGCCATGAAAACCCTGGCTGGGGCCAAGGATAGCGGGGTGGAGCTGGATCCAGGTGTGTTTGAACAGGCTGCCTTTAAATGGGTATTACGCCACAAGGAGGTGGATGGCCTGGTGATCACCATCAAGAGCGTCGGGGATCTGGATACCTTTTTGCCCGCCTCCGGCGAAGAATACAGCGCCCGGGATCAACGGGCTCTGGACCACTATGCCGCCCGCCACGGCCAGGACTATTGCCGTACGGGTTGTGGGGATTGCGAGCCTGACTGTGCTGAGGGGGTGCAGATTGCCACCATCCTGCGGCAGCAGATGTATTTCGAAGATTATGGGGACGAAAAACGGGCGATGGAAAATTATGCCACCCTGGATCGGGATGCCTCTGCTTGTGGGGATTGTGGCGATGCGGTGTGTGTGTCCGCCTGCCCCCACGGCCTGGATGTGGTGGCCAAGCTGCAGTCAGCCCACCGGAGCCTCACCTTCAACCCCGTCGCTTGAGGTTGATCTGACGTGGCTGCCCGGGTTCCGGTTCCTGCCCCCCCTGCGTCGGTTCAGTGGCTGTTGCTTTTGCTGCTGCCGGTGATGGCGCTTGGGGTTTGGCTGGATGGCGCTGCCTATGATCCGGATCGCGCCCGCTTCAAGCCGGGGGGGAAGAGGATCCCCATGGCGGCCTTTCTGCCGGAGCGGTTGGGAAACCTTTTTCGTTTGAACCCGGTCAAAGGCTACGACAAGGCAAACCTCTTCGAATATATCAACGGCCACGCGGAATTTTTTATCGATGCCGGGTTTGTCAATCTGGCTGTGGGGGAGTATGGCGGGGAAAAAGGGGCTGCCTCTCCCGCTGTGGTGGTGGATATCTATGACCTGCAAAAGCCTCTCCACGCCTTCGGGGTGTTGATGGATGAAGCCGCCCGCCACGGGGAGCCGGTAGAGGTGGGGGAGATGGGTTTTGCCAGTGAAGCCGGGTTGGCATTCATCTCAGGCCCTTATTATATCAAGCTGGCTGCTTTTGATAGCGATACGCCGCTGATGCCATTGGCCCGGGGAGTTCATCAGGTCATCGGTGGCGCTGGGGGAGAGCAGGCCCAGGCGTTTGCTTTTCCGGATCTGGGGGAGACCACCCGCACCCGTTTTATCAAAGAGAGCTATCGGGGGTTGGACTTTTTTTCCAACGTGGTGGAGCGTTCTTTTGATCTGGATGGTCGGGAGCTGACTGCTTTTTTGTTGACGGGCAGCCCGGAAGAAAAACGCCAAACGACGACCGCGCTGAAAGATTTTCTGGCTGGAGAGGAGATTCCCAATCCTGCCATCCGTGAAGCCGGGGTGGAGTGGGTCACGGTGATGGATCCTTATGAGGATGAGTGGTTTTTTGTCTGGTCTGAGGATCGCTTTTTAGGGGTTTTCGCCCCCCTGACCGATGAGTTGAAAACACGCATCCAAGCCTACCTGGCCTTGTGAGAGGCAACACCCATGGCCAAAAAAGAGGGGTCTGATCGCAACCGGGTAGACCCCCCCTTGAATCGACGGCAGTTTATCAAACGCCTGGCAGGCACCTCGGGCTTGGCTTTGGGGCTGGGTGTGGGGGGGGCTTTGGTCTACAGCGACAAGCCCATCCGCCGGGCTCCGGAAATCATTCACACCCTCAACGATTTTCGCGTTCCCCCTTCTGACCATCATCCGATGATGGCGGTGGTGCGGGGGAGTGATGCCGAAACCATGGTGCGGGAGGCGGTGGCCAAGCTGGGGGGCATTTCCCGGTTTATCTCCCGGGGGGAGCGGGTGTTGCTGAAGCCCAATGTGGGGTGGGATCGTTTGCCGGAGCAGGCGGCCAACACCGGGCCTGAGGTAGTCGGGGCGGTGGCGAAGCTTTGCCGGGAGGCGGGGGCGGGGGAGGTGTGGGTGACGGATGTTTCCCTGAACGACCCTTATCGCTCTTTTGCCCGCTCCGGGATTGAACAGAGCGCCATCGCAGCAGGCGCCCAGGTGCGGATTCCCGGACAGGCGGATTTTTGGTCCACGGATCTGGGGGGAGAGTTGTTGGGCGTGTGGCCGGTGTCGCGTTTTTTCCATGAGGTAGACCGGGTGATCAACCTGCCTATTATTAAAAACCACTCCCTCTGCGGCTGCACCCTGGCCATGAAAAACTGGTATGGGGTGTTGGGGGGGCGCCGGAATCAACTGCATCAAAAAATCCACACTTCCATCGTCGATCTGGCCAGAGCGGTGCGCCCGACGTTGACCATTATGGATGGCATACGGGTATTGAAGGAGAATGGTCCGACGGGGGGGAGCTTGAGTGATGTGGTGATGGGGCACACGGTGGTGGCTGGTTTGGATGAGGTGGCGATGGATAGCTTTGCCCTGGGATTTTTGGAGCTGACACCAGAAGAGATCCCTTTCCTCACCATGGCTGAAAAAGCCGGTTTGGGACAAGTGGATTGGCAAGGATTGAACTGGACAGAATCAAAGATAAACATCTGATCTGATACGATTAAAAAAAAGAGGAGGGGGTTTGGGGGGATTCCTCCCCCCCAAGGTTTGTCCTTTGATCTTATGGTGAGCCTAAATGCCCGGACTGCGCAACATACGCCGAATCTACGCATTTTTCTTCCTGGGGCTCTTCCTCTTCCTGCTCCTGATAGCTGATTTTCGCCACCTGAAAGGCTACGAAGCCGCCCTTTTCCTGGAGCTGGATCCCCTCACCGCCATCGCTGCTTTTCTCACCTCGGGCACTCTCTACAAGGGGTTGGCCCTCTCCCTGATTATTCTGATTCCCACTCTTTTTTTCGGGCGTTTTTTCTGTTCGTGGATCTGCCCTTTGGGGATTCTCAACCAGTGGCTGAGCCATTTTTTCAATAAACGCCGAGCTGTTGATGAATACAAGATCAACCGCTATCGCCCGATCCAGCGGCTGAAATATTATCTTTTGGCGGCTCTGTTGATATTGGCCCTGTTTGGCTCCCTGCAAGTGGGGCTGTTGGATCCCATTCCCCTGCTTTATCGCTCCTTCACCACCGCCGCTCTGCCTGCCATGGATGGGGCCGGGTTGGGGATTTATCTCAACCATCCGGTTTTTCATGGGGGGGTGCTGATTGCGGTTTTGTTTTTGGGGATATTGATCGCCAATCGTTTGCTGACCCGTTTTTGGTGTCGGGTGTTGTGTCCTTTGGGGGCGCTGCTGGGGGCCTGTTCGGGGCGGGCGCCGTTGCGCATTCGGCGGGATGTGGATAAGTGCACCGATTGCCAAAAGTGCCTGCAATTTTGCCAGGGGGGGTGCGATCCCGATGGGGAGCTTCGGGTGAGTGAGTGCCATGTCTGCATGAACTGCCTGGAGCAGTGTCCGGAAGGGGCGTTGCATTATGGCCTGCCCACCCCCCGGAGTTCCATCCACACCCCGCTGGATTTTAACCGTCGGCGTTTGGTGGAGAGCGGTGTGGCGGCGGGGGTGCTGTTTCCCATGTTGCGTTCTTCAGCTTCAGCCCACACCACCCCCGCTCCAGAGGTGATCCGCCCCCCGGGTTCCTTGGAAGAGGGGGATTTTTTGGCGCGTTGTATCAAATGTTCGGCCTGTATGCGGGTCTGCCCCACCAACGTGCTACAACCGGCATTGTTGGAGAGCGGTTTTGAGGGGTTGTGGACGCCGATTTTGCAAAACCGCATCGGCTATTGCGAGCACCACTGTGTTTTGTGTTCTGAAGTGTGCCCCACAGCGGCGATTCGCCCCCTGACGGTGCAGGAGAAGGTTGGGGAGGGGGATTTTAAGACGCCGATCAAGCTCGGGACCGCTTTTTTTGATCGGGGCAGGTGCTTGCCTTGGGCGATGCAGGTGCCGTGTATTGTCTGTGAGGAGGTGTGTCCGACCTCACCAAAAGCGATCTGGTACGAAAAGGTGACTGTGCCCGACCGCAACGGCAAGCTGATCCAGCTCAAGCAGCCCTACGTGGAGCCTGCCCGCTGTATTGGTTGCGGCATCTGCGAAAACAAATGCCCGGTCACCGATAAAGCCGCGATCCGGGTGACCAGCGTAGGGGAGACCCGCTCCAAGAGGAATCGGATGATTTTGGACCAGCGGGTATAGTTTGATCAGGCCGCATCATGGGTGCGGTTCCAGGGGGATGGGGCTTGGTTTTTCAGGAGCTTTTTGCCCTCTTCCGAGAGGTTCGCTTCGATATATTGATTGATCTCCTCGAAGGTCATCCCCTGCATATCCTGGCTGATTTGAGCCCGTCGTTCCCGCTGGAATTTGACCGCATCAAAGTTTTTTTCCTCTTTCATCACCGATAACCTCCCGTGGTGTCCGGATTTCCAGAAGGGGATAGCCCAGCCGTAGGTTGATGGCGTTATATCCCCGTATTTGGTTGAGGTTGACGATATCTTTGAAGTTCCAACTCACCAGCACATCAACACGATGAATGGTCGCCAAAGCGATGTGTTGGGCATCAGCTGACTTTTTTGCACTGATCACACCTGCTTGAATATAGTTCTTGGCAAGGCTTTTCGCCTCATCTGTCAGTATAACACTTTCCCTGTGTGACTCGGGAATTTTTTCAAGAACCGATTTCACTTTGGAAGGGGCTCTATCCAGTTCCAGTATGGTGATATTGGAAAGCACAATTATCCGGGAGCCGGACTGGAAGGATTCTACCAGGGGGACGGACCACTCCTTGAACTCTTTGTCCAGGTATCCCCCGATGACGGATGTGTCGGTATAGATTCTGGGTTTCATCGGGGGATACCTTATCAGTCAGGTTTATTGCTCACCCATGGTGAAATCCCGGCGGGAGGTGGAGATGGTGACGGTGAAGCCGGCGACCACATCCAGGAAGGCCATCAGGGAGAGGATGAAGAAGGTGGGGGTGGCGGCTTGGGGCACCAGGAGGAACTCCACCAGGAAGGCGACGAACACCAGCATGGAGAGAAAATGGTCGACGATGGAGGAGTCGCTGGAGCGGGTGGCTTTGAATATTTCGATATAGAGAGCGGCCATCCCCACCATCAGGAGCAGATCCCCGACGCTGGCGGTGAAGAGCACCCCGGAGGTTAACGGAATGCTGAAGGCGGTCATCTCCAGATCCACCCCGGGCCGTGAGCCGCCGGCAAAAGCGATAACGTTATAGATGATCAGCAGATAAGCAGTCAGGGGGATGGCGCGGATGATGCCCATGGTCAATCTCCTAGGTGGATAATCGGGAACATTTTCAAAGAGGCTCCAAATTTAGGCTTTTTCCCGGCAAAAGCCAAATGGATCTTTCTCAAGGGGGTGATGAGGGATTTTCGAGTGGTTTCGGCAATAAAAAATATCATATAATCAAGGTTTGTGATTTTGCGAAATATCATTCCCTCGGAAAAGGCCGCCATGTCCACCAATTCAGCCCCCAGCCAAAAACCGGTTTTTATCTCCCACTCCAGTGTGGATGACGCGTTTGTCCAATCCTTGCGCCAACACCTTCAGGATCATGGGGTGCCGGTGTGGGAGGATGCTTCCTGTTTGAGTGGTGGCGTCAATCTACCGGAAGTGATCTTTAAAGCCATCCGTGATTCCCAGCATTTTATTGTGGTGGTGAGTGAGGATGCGATGGACTCCGAATGGGTGGTGGATGAGACCGAGCTGGCCATGACGCTGTTGGCGGAGCGCACCGATGGCTTCAAGGTGGTGCCCATTTTGTTGGGGAAGAAAACCCACACAGCGGCCCGGGCTTTGACAGGGAAAAAATTGGCCGCCATCCGGGGGCAGGAGGGGGTGGATGTGGCGATGCCGGAAATCCTCGCCGCTTTGGGGAAACAGCTGCCAGAGGGATATTTTAAACCCGAGGCCGTGGATGCCCCGGATATCGAAGAGTTGACCCTGGAGCTGGAAAATCCCCGTTTGGAAAAGCTGGAGGGGAAGGAGCGGGGGGTGGCAGAGGCCCGGTTGATCTATCAGCCCAGTGGCGGTGCTCGCGCCATTCGCAGTGCCAAATTTAAATTTACTGCTCCCATTGGCCCCATCGAAGCGGACAAGCTGCGTTGGTATTTGGAAGACTATTATCTTTGGCCGACGGGGCCGTTTAAAACGCGGGCTGAGGAGGTGGAGAGGGCGTTGCCGGAGTGGGGGGCGGCGCTTTATTGGGGGGCAGTGGGGGGGGATGTCAATCTGGCTCCTTTAGCCAGCTGGGAGCGGGTGCCGGTGGGCAAGGCGCGGCGTTTTTCGGTCTATGTGGATGACCGGGCTGTGACGGGGGCGGATGAAAAAACGACTGCCGAGGTGAAACAAGCCGCCACTACCCTGATGGGGCTGCCCTGGGAGCTGGCTTATGATCAACGGGGCTATCTTTTCCAGGGAGCGAAACCCGCCCGGGTGCGTAGATTGCTCCCCAACGAATTGGAGGCCGAAGCTCTCCTCACCGAGCCCCCGATTCGGATTTTGCTGGCCAGCCCCCGGCCTGATGATGACAAAGCCGGATACATCGACCACCGCATCAGCGCCCGGCCCCTGGTGGAGGCGTTGGCGGGGTTGGGGGGGATGGTGGAGGTGACGGTGTTGGAGCCCCCCACCTTTCCCGAGTTGAAAAAGGAACTGAAGCGGGCGCGGCAGGCGAAAAAGCCCTATCACGTGGTCCATTTCGATGGGCATGGGGTGTATGACCCGGTGGTGGGGCTGGGGGGGCTCTGCTTTGAGGATCCGGAAGATGCCCACAAGCTGCAAAAACGGGGCACTGCCATCATCAATGCCCAGGAGCTGGGGGCGGAGATTCAGGATCATCGGATTGCGCTGTTTTTCCTGGAAGCGTGCCAAACCGCCCAAGCAGAGCTGGATCCCATCGCTTCGGTGGCTGGGAGGTTGCTGGAGTGTGGGGTGGCATCGGTGGTGGCCATGAGTCACAGCGTGTTGGTGGAGACGGCGCGCCGGTTTGTGGAGGCGTTTTATCAAGAGTTGGCCGGGGGGCATCGGATTGGGGAGGCGATGCTGGCGGGGCAGATCCATATTTATGACAATCCCTTCAAGTTTGAGGTTCCGGGGGCGGGGGATCTACATCTGCAGGATTGGTTTGTGCCGGTGCTCTACCAGGAGGCCCACGATCCCCAGCTGGTCACAACCATCCCCGCTGAAAAAGCTCAAAATCTGATCAAAAAACGCCAAAAGAATGTCCTGGGCAAGCTACCGGAACCACCCCCTCACCATTTTGTGGGTCGCAGTCGGGAGTTGCTGGCTCTGGAGCGGCTGTTGCAGCATCACGGCTATGGGGTGCTGGTGGGGCAGGGGGGGGAGGGGAAGACCACCTTGGGGGTGGAGCTGGCTCGCTGGCTGGTGATGACCAATCGCTTTGAGCGGGCCGCTTTTGTCAGCCTGGAGGAGTATCGGGATCACCGCACCATTCTGGATAGCTTGGGGCAACAGCTGCTACCCGGTTACACCATCGCCAAATATGGCCACGAGTTGGATAAAGCCTGGCTGCCCATCCAGCAGACACTTTCAGAGCGGGCGACCCTGATCGTGTTCGACAACCTGGAGTCCGCCCTCCCACCCCCCGATGGTAGCGGTTATTCTGACTTTGAACCCGCTATCTGGCAGGGGATTTTGGCGTTGTTCAAGCAGGTGGGGGCGGTGGCACGCGCCAAGATGATCTTCACCACCCGGGAGCCCATGCCGGAGCCTTTTGATATCCATCAAGTGCGGATTGGCAAGCTGGATAAAAAGGCGGCGATAGAGCTGGTGAGCGGGGTGCTGAAACAGAACCACTTGCCCCCCAAAGCGGATGATCCAGGCCTCAACGAAGCCGAGATCGAAGCCCTGGTGGAATCAGTCAACCGCCACGCCCGCTCCCTCACCTTGCTCGCCCCCGAGATCGCCAAAACCGGCGTCACAGGCACCACCGAAAACCTCACCAGCATCATGCAGGCGCTACAAAAAAAACACCCCAATGAACGGGAACGCTCCCTCTACGCCTCGGTGGAGCTTTCCCTCAGAAGACTCAAACCCGACACCCGGGAAAAGATCAAGGTGCTGGGGGTGTTTCATGGGGGGGCGAATTTAAACATCGTTGATGACATGCTGAAACTGGATCCGTCAGAAATGATGGCAGTGGCTCAGGAGTTGGCAGAAGCTGGTTTGGCTGGGGAGTTTTACAACGGCCACCTAAGACTCCACCCCGCCCTCTGCCCCTACCTCCTGGGGGAACTGGGGGAGACCGAGGCGGAAGGTTTCCGGGAGCAATGGTTGCAGGGGATGGTGCAGCTGGTGGGGTTTTTGAGTCAGCAACAGCACCAGGACACCCAAATGGCCTACACCCTCACCCGCCTGGAGCTACCCAACCTCCTCGCCGCCCTGGAGCGGGTGCGGGAGCAGCCACCGGAGCAGGTGGTGGATTATGCCAAGAGGGTGGAACAGTTGCTGTCCAGACAGGGGCTGCCCTCAGCTCTCAAACGAGCCGTGGAAGCCCGGGAAGAGGCGGCGGCAAAAATTCCCGATTGGGGCCACGCCCGGTTTGAGTCCCAACAGCTTGGCATCGAGCGATTGCTGGAAGCAGGGAATCTGCAAGAGGCCTTTTCCCAAGCTCAGGATTTGCTCGCCCAGAGCCAAGCCGCTGGAGAAGCCGCCTATCCAGGGGCTGATTATGATCTGGCTATGGCTCACAATCTATTAGGCCAGGTTTTGTATGCAGGTGGGAATGCGCAGTTGGCCCTGAATTGTTTTGTTGAGGCTCATCAACGTTTTCAGACTTTGGAAGAAGTGGGGGATGATGCAGCTAAGAGAATGGTTGCCGTAATAATCACCAGAAAAGGGGATTGTTACAGGGGGCTTGGCCAATTGGATGAGGCGGCCAAGGCCTATCAGGAGGGGATTGAGTTGGATGAGAGGCAGGGGGATGACCGGGGTGTGGCTGTTGGGAAAGGGCAGCTGGGTACGGTGTGGCTGGAGCAAAATAAATATGGCGAGGCTTTGAAAGCGCACGAAGAGGCTCGGGAGAGTTTTGAAAATATGGATGAGCCCCTGAGTGTGGCCACGGCTTGGCATCAGATCGGCATGGTTCATCAGCAGGCGGGCAACACGAAAGAGGCGGAAAAGGCCTATAAGGAATCCCTGAGCATCAGGACCAGGGAAAGTAATCGGGACGGGGAGGCGGACAGCTCAATCCAGTTGGGCAATTTGTACGACAGTATGGGCCGTCTTGAGGAAGCGGCGATCTTTTACAATAGGGCAGCAGATATCCGTGTGGAATTGAAGGATTTGGCAGGTGAAGGTCGGGTTCGCAGCAACTTGGCTAATACCCTGATCCAGCTTAAACGCTACGACGATGCCAGGGTGGTGGCAGAGCGTGCGATTGAGTGCTTAACCCCTTATGGTCAAAATGCCCAGCCTTGGATTTTATGGAGTGTCCTCCACAATCTGGAACAGGCTGTGGGCAACCGGGAAGCGGCTCTCCAGGCGCGGCAGAAGGCCATGGAGCTCTTTCTCCAATATCGTCGGGATGGGGGGGAGAATCATGCAGGGGGAGGCAGGCTTTGTCTGATGGTGGAGCAGGGGATCAAAGCTAAGGATACCGGTGAGGTGGCGGGGCTGTTGGGGCAGCTGGCGAGCGATACTGATTACCATCCCTACATTAGAGCCCTCGCTGCCTCTCTGCAAAAGATCGTGAACGGCTCCCGCGATCCCACTCTGGCCGACGACCCGGCTTTGGACTATGACGATGCCGTGGAACTGAAGCTCCTCCTGGAGCGGTTGAGGGAGCTGGAGGGGAATGATGCATGACCATCCCATTTTCTGAAGTGCGCAAAGAGTGGCGCAAAAATCCCGGCTTCATGAAAGCCTATGACGATCTGGCCGAAGCGTTCGACCTGGCCAAAGAGTTGATCCAAGCCCGGGTAAACGCAGGCTTGAGCCAGCAGGAGCTGGCGGAGCGGATGGGGCGTTCTCAGCCCGTGGTCGCCAGACTCGAAAGCAGCCACAAAACCTCCCTCAAATCCCTGGAACGCTACGTCAAAGCCTTGGGAATGAAAGTGAAAATTCAACTCGCGCCGGAATGATGGCGGGGTTGGAGTAAGGCGAAGATAGCTGGAGAGGGTTGGGTTTTTGGGTGTTGGGATGGGGGTGTTATGGTACTCTTTGATGAGAAATCTCCAACATCAACCAAACGGGGGTTGAATCATGCGGGTCGCTCGGGAATTTAATAAATTGGCAGTGGTGCATGGGCTGGAAACCGTTCGGGAAGAAGAATTGGAAGCCTTCCTGAAAACCGCCCCCAAGGATCCCAAGGCGTTGGAACTGCGGGAATGGCAGCTACAAGAGATCGATGCCGGTATCCGAGAAGCCGACACCGAACCCGGCATCCCCCACGAAAAGGTTAAGGCGTGGGTGGAAAGCTGGGGAATGGAGAATGAACTTCCCATGCCGGAATGAAGGTCCATTGGAATAAACGCGCCCTGGCCAATCTTGCCAATATTCGTTTTTATATTTTTCAAGAAAACCCTCGGGCCGCTTCCAAAGTAGCATCACGCATCCTGGAGGCAGCCAATAGACTGGCTGAATTCCCTGAAAAAGGTCGTCTGGGGCCTAGACCTAACACCCGGGAACTGGTGATCCCAAATTTGCCATTTATCGTCTTATACCGGCTCGACAAAAACGCCATCAAAATTTTGCGGGTTTTCCATACCGCCAGGAAATGGCCGATACGTTTATAATGGCTTCGCGGCTGGATTGAGGATTGTTCGGGGTTGGTCAACGATCATAAAATGGTGGGATTTGGTTCGGAGGGGGTGGGGAGAGGAAAAACGGTTCCCCGGCCTGCCGTTGGAGGGGGAGAACCCTCCAGTTTGGGGTTGGGTTGGGCGTTAGATGAGGAACATAAGAGCGATGCCGACGGCTCCGACCGCCAAGCTAAGCAGAACCCGCTCCATTTGGTGCCCGCCGATGTTGAAAAACGAAGGGCTGTTGATGTTTTCCACTGGGTCCATGAACATGATGATTCTCCTTTTTTGGTTTTAGTTACCTGGTTAGATTCCCCCCCTGAATGATTAGTTCCGCAAATTCGCACATAAAGAATCCTTTTCAGGCCGATTTTTGCTCAGCGGTTGGTTTGACAAAAACCCATCAATTTTCAATGGATTTCAGCGGTAGGATCCAGCTGTTCCACACGAAAATATCGACCATATCCCCGATCCCGACTGATCAGCCCATAGCCCTGAACCGTGGCATGAGCGCCAATCAAAAAATCCGCCAGCATCCGCTTTTTCTGCCCACCCCGCTGCCGATATTGACGAAACACCTGACCTGCCAGAAAAGCCGCTGTGGGGGGAATCGGCTCATGGCGAAAAAGATCCGTCGGCAACAATAGATCCAGCTCCTCTTTGGCTTCGAACCAGCCCGCAAGTTCTGCATAAATCACGGGATTAATGACCAACTCTCCCGACTCGGCTATCTCCCCCAGAATTTCCCTGGCGCGTTCGCCAAAATGGGTATCCCCCTGGAAGTGATCAATCAGGACATTGGTGTCCACCAGCCAGCTTTTCATAAAGCTTAATCCCGCAAAAAAGCCATGATTTCATCGGTAGAAAGCCCAGTCTGCACGCGCCCATACAGATCATCCATTTTCTGACGGCGCGCTTTGGGGTTTCGGGTCAATATCAACTCCCCATCCCGCTCGATGAACTCCACCTCACTGCCAGGGAGCAGGTCGTAACGCTCCCGAAGGGCTTTGGGTATGGTAATTTGACCGCGCTCGCCAATCCGCATCGTCCGCTCCTTGGGTAAAAATAGGAATATGAATTCATATTCATACTTTCACTTGCCCCTGTCCAGCAAAAAGTCCCCCTCTGCCCATGCTGAACCCAGCTTGTGGGCGCTTTCCGGAGCGGGGGGAATCCGTTAGACTGCTTGGGTTTATTTTATCTTTATTGTCAGAATGATGGGATGCGCGAATGGCCTGGATAGCCGCCTGGATCTGGAACCCCTTTTTAAGCCTCGTCTATCTGGAGGTGGGATTGCTCTTTTTGCTTCTCACCCGAGGGCTTTCGTGGCGGCGGCCTTGGGGGCTCTTTCGAGAGCTGGGGAGGGGGCAGCCAGCCGGGGAGGGGGAGCGGGTGATCTCCCATCGGCGGGCCTTTATCGCCGCACTTGCCACCTCCATCGGCGTGGGCAATCTCGCCGGAGTCGCCACCGCCATTCATCTGGGAGGGCCGGGGGCGCTCTTCTGGATGTGGATGACGGCGATCACCGGTAACGCCTTTCGCATGTGCTCCACCTATCTCGCCATCCAACACGGCCCGTCAGACCCCAACTCCCCCCTCTTCGCCACCCCCATGGCCTATCTGGATAAATTTCTCCCCCGCTCCTGGAAATGGCTCGGCAGTTTTTTGGCGGGGATGATTTTGGTCAAGGGGCTGGTGACCGCCAATCTGATCCAATCCAACTCGGTGGCCCATGCGGTGGTGGGGGAGTTTGGCTTGCCAAAAATGCTGGTGGCATTGGTGCTGTTTGGCCTGGTGGCGGTAGTGGTGGTCGGGGGATTGCGCTCCATCCTTAACTTTAGCGTATTGTTGGCTCCCTGGATGATGGGGCTCTATCTGGGGGCGGGGTTGTGGATTTTGCTTTCAGATCCGGCCCGCACCATGGGGGCTTTGGGGGAGGTGTGGCGTTATGCGTTTCAACCCTATTCGGCGGCGGGGGGATTGCTGGGCTATGGGGTGATGCAGGCGATGCAGTTTGGGGTCTCCAGGGGAGTTTTTTCCCATAACTCCGGGATGGGGGTGGCCCCTTTTCTCCACGGAGCCAATCGGGATCATCCGGCCAGGGGTGCGATGTTTGCCGCACTCGTGCCCATGGTGGATACCTTGATCGTCTGTAGCGTGACCGGGCTGGTGGTGCTTTCGGTAGGCAACTGGCATGAATGGACCGGGGCCTATCTCACGGTGAACGCCTTTCAGAGCGCCTTGGGGGATGGTGGACGGGGGTTGGTGGTGGTGTGTTTGATGCTGTTCGCCTTCACCACCATGATCAACTGGGCCTACTTTTCCGAACGCTGCTATGAATATCTGGGGGGGCGCAATATCAAGGGCTACCGCTGGTTTTTCGCCGGTGTCACCTTCCTGGGACCATTCTTCCCCGTCGCTTTTATCTGGTCGGTAGGAGACATCCTGATCGGCGTGATCCTCATAGTCCACCTACTCCCCTTGACGATGATCGTGATCAAGCAACTACCTGAACTAAAAAAGGTTTTGACTTAAACTGTTAAAAAAAGGGTGGGGTCTGGGGGAGTTCCCTCCCCCAGGATCTTGACCTTGATTTTAAAAGATCTTCCCCTCAAGCCAAAGTGTCTCCAACACCTCGGTCGCCTTCCCCTCCAAAATCCCATCAAAAGCCCCAAAATTATCAGCAGCCTCCAGATTGATCAGCCGGGTTCGCGCCCCCCCTGATTTGGCCATGCTGACAAACTGCGCTGCGGGATAGACCGCCCCGCTGGTGCCGATGGCGATAAACTGGCTGGCGCGCATCAGGGCTGTCTGAATCTCTTCCATATGAAAGGGCATCTCCCCAAACCAGACGATGTGGGGTCGGACGCTGCTGCCGCAGTCGGGGCATCCTTCGATGGAGCGGTTGTAATCATAATCCCCGTGCACCATACCGCAGTGCAGGCAGCGGGCTTTCATGATCTCCCCGTGCATGTGCAAAAGCTTTCGGCTGCCCCCCCGTTCGTGAAGGTCATCGACATTTTGGGTGACCAGGAGCATGCGCTCCCCCAGCTCCGCTTCCATCTCGGCGAGAATTTCATGGGCGCGGTTGGGTTGGGCGTTGCGCACCCCCTCCTGCCGCCAGCGATAAAAATCCCACACCAGATCCGAATCCGCCGCAAAGGCCTCCGGAGTGGCCAACTCCTCGAATCGATGCTGGCGCCAGAGCCCACCGTTGGAGCGAAAAGTGGGCACGCCGGATTCTGCAGAAATGCCCGCTCCGGTCAATACCACGAGAAAATCATCTTTTTTCATTTCCACCCCCGCTTGTAATCTGCCAACTGCGTTACTATATATACCCGCAACCTCCCTGATCCGGTATCGGGCTGGATGACAAAATCATACGTTTAAGAGGATGGAACGGACAATGAGCGAAGCTGAGAAAAAAGAGACCCGGCAATTCCAAACCGAAGTGCGGCAACTGCTGGACCTCATGATTCACTCCCTTTACAGCAACAAGGAGATCTTTCTGCGGGAGTTGATCTCCAACGCTTCCGATGCATCGGACAAGCTCCGCTACGAAGCTCTTTCCAATGAGTCCCTTTATGAAGGGGAGTCAGACCTGCAAATCCGCGTCACCTTCGACAAAGAGGCCAAGACCGTTACCGTTTCGGATAACGGTATCGGCATGAACCGGGAAGAGGTGGTGGAAAATATCGGCACCATCGCCCGCTCCGGTACCCGGGAATTTTTAAACGCCATGAGTGGGGATCAGGCCAAGGATGCCAATCTGATCGGGCAGTTCGGGGTCGGGTTCTATGCTTCTTTCATCGTCGCCGACCGTTTGACCCTCGTCACCCGCCGGGCTGGAGCCCCAGCCAATCAGGCGGTTCGCTGGGAGTCTGCCGGGGATGGGGAATATACCCTGGAAGAGGTGGAAAAAGAGGGTCGGGGGACCGATGTGATTCTCCACCTGCGGGAGGGGGAAGAGGATTTTCTCGACGATTGGCGGCTGCGCTCCATCATCCGCAAATTTTCCGATCACGTCTCCTGGCCCGTGCTGATGGAAAAACAGGAGATGCCTGTCCCACCCATGGGCGATGAAGCCAAGGAAGATGAAGAAGAGAGTGAGGCTGAGGAGAAGGCCCCGGAGTGGGAGACCGTCAACCGCGCTTCCGCCCTCTGGACCCGTCCCAAGAGTGAAATCAGCGACGAGGAGTATCAGGAATTTTACAAACACGTCGCCCACGATTTTGAGGATGCCCTCATCCACACCCATGTCAAGCTGGAAGGGAAATACGAATATACCCTGCTCCTCTACACCCCCAAGCGGGCTCCCTTTGATCTATGGGATCGGGATCGCAAACATGGGGTGAAGCTCTATGTGCGGCGGATCTTCATCATGGAAGGGGCTGAGGAGATCATGCCCCGCTATCTGCGCTTTATCCGGGGTGTGGTGGACTCTTCCGACCTGCCCTTGAACGTATCCCGGGAAATTTTGCAGCAAAACCGGGCGGTGGAAGCGATTCGCAAGGGGTGTGTCAACAAGGTCTTTGGCATGTTTGAGTCGCTGGCCAAAAACGATGCGGAAAAATATGCTGAATTTTGGAGCACCTTCGGCCAGGTGTTGAAGGAAGGGGTGATTGAGGATAGCGCCAACAAGGAGCGCATCGCCAAGCTTCTGCGTTTTGCCTCCACCAACAGCGATACCGAAACCCAGGATGTGTCCCTCGCCGACTATGTCTCCCGGATGAAGCCGGACCAGGAGCTGATCTATTATGTCAATGGTGAGACCTTTGCTGCGGCCAAAAACAGCCCCCACCTGGAAATTTTCCGCAAGAAGGGCATCGAGGTGTTGCTGCTCTCCGACCGGGTGGATGAGTGGTTGGCAAGCCATCTGACGGAATTTGACGGCAAAAAGCTTCAGGCGGTGAGCAAGGGCGAGCTGGACCTGGGCAAGATGGATGATGAAGAGGACAAGGAAGAGCGCCAAAAGAGCGAAGAGGCGCTGGCCGGCTTGGTGGAGCGGATGAAGAGTGCCTTGGGGGATCAGGTGCAGGATGTGCGCTTGAGCCACCGCCTGACCGACTCTCCCTCCTGTCTGGTGGGGGGCGATCACGATATGAGTGCCTCCATGGAGCGTATTCTCAAGGAGGCGGGGCAGGAGGTGCCGGTTTCCAAGCGGTCCCTGGAAATCAATCCCAGCCATCCCCTGGCGGTGCGCTTGAAGGATGAGCAGAATGAAAGCCGTTTTGGCGATCTCTCCCAGATACTGCTGGATCAAGCGGTGCTGAGTGAGGGGGGGCAGCTGGAGGATCCGGCTGAGTTTGTCCGGCGTTTGAACAATCTGCTCTTGGAAGTCGCCAACCAATAATCCAACTTTCCCGTTTCGATTTGGCTTTGGAACGGGCTTGAAAAACAGCCCCCTGCTTCTCTCCACCCCTGTCGCATCCTGGATTGATGGTGCGGCAGGGGTGGAAAGGGAGCCTCTCTGGGGGTAGTCTGTCAACAAAGCAGTCTCGTCTTTATCCTTTTATTGATTAACCTGTCTGACACCCACAGCAGGGGAGAGCCCATGGACCAGGAACCGGAAAAACAGCAGGAAGAAGAGGATGTCGGCGGCCTGGCCCAGGATCATCTCCGCCAGATGATCGACCGGATTGAGCGGTTGGAAGAAGAGAAGGAAGAGGTCGGGCTGCAGATCCGAGCGATCTATGCCGAGGCCAAGAGTGCGGGTTTTGAGCCCAAGGTGATGCGCACCATCATTCGGGATCGCAAAAAGGAACCCCATGTGCTGGAGGAGGAGGAAACGTTGATCCACCTCTATAAAAAAGCCCTGGGAATGAGCTTTTGATCCGGCGATATTCCGACCAGACTGTTCCCTTTCAAAAAAAATCCTCATATTTGCCATTTTTCTTGCTGCGTTCCGACTCTCCGTTGCCACAATGGCGAGTGGGTTATGCTTCTTTCCGATTTTCCAGGCTTGATCCATGCTAGCCGTTACTTCCCTCTTTTCCAGGTCTAATCCATGTTAGCCAGTTATCCCCTCTTTGCTACCGCTGCCCGAGGGGTTGAGGCCCTGCTTGCCCAGGAGTTGCGGGATATGGGGGCCAAGCGGGTTCGGGAAGTGCGGGCCGGGGTCTCCTTTCATGGGGATTTTCGCCTGGCGGCCCGGGTTTGCCTCTGGTCCCGGGTGGCAAGCCGCTTGATCCTGCCCCTGGCCCAGGTGCAGGCCCCGGATCCGGAAGCGCTTTATCAGGGGGTTCGGGATATTCCCTGGGAAAACCATCTGCCTCGTGAGGCCACCCTTGCGGTCTCTTTTACCGGTACCCATACCACGATTCGTCATACCCATTTTGGCGCTCTCAAGGTCAAGGATGGAGTGGTGGATCGCTTGCGGGAGGTGTGGGGGGTGCGCCCTGATGTGAACCTGGACGCCCCGGATTTATTGATCAACGTCCGCCTGCGGGAAAATACCGCCCATGTGGGGATCGATCTTTCGGGGGAGAGCCTCCATCGCCGGGGCTACCGCTCCGCCCAAACCACCGCCCCTCTGAAGGAATCCCTGGCGGCGGCAATACTGCTGTTGGCTGGTTGGCCCGAGGTGGCCCAAGAGGGAGGGGCGCTGCTGGATCCCATGTGTGGCTCGGGCACTCTGCTGATCGAAGGGGCCTGGATGGCGGCGGATATGGCTCCGGGGTTATTGCGGGAGCGGTTTGGCTTTATGGGGTGGCTGGGGCAGGATCCCGAGGTTTGGCGGGAGCTGTTGGATGAGGCCCATGAGCGGGCCCAGGAAGGGTTGAAAACGTTACCCCCGGTGATCGGTTACGATCGGGATTCCAGGGCGATCAAGGCGGCTCGGGAAAATATCATTCGGGCGGGATTGGTGGAAAAAGTGCGGGTCTCTTCAGCCGAGGTGGGGGAGCTGACCCTCCCAGGCCCCGATGAGCTGCCCCCCGGGGTGATGGTCACCAACCCCCCTTATGGCACCCGCCAGGGGGAGGAAGTGAATTTACACCCCCTCTATCAAACCTTGGGTGAGGTGATCCAGAGTCGTTTGCAGGGGTGGAAGGGGGCTGTGTTTACCGCCCGAGGTAAGCTGGAAGAGGCCCTGGGACTGCCTCCCAAGCGGCCTATCCTGCTCTATAACGGCGCGCTCCCCTGCCATTTGCTGCCTTTCGACAGCTACGTCAAAAGAGACAAAAAAGAGAAAGCCAAGGGGGAGTGGTCAAAGGGCAAGCTCCTGCGCCACCCTGGGGAGAGTGGGCGCAGACAGGGTGGCCAGGATCCATCGCTCCCCAAGGGGGGACGTAGGGAAGAGCGGGGAGGGAGGGAATTCGCTCCCCCAAAGGATATCGGGGAGGGGCGCGATCAGGAATTGGACGGCCCCCGTATCACACCAGGCCCCCACAATCAAATGGGGCCTGGGGGGGAGATGCTTTTTAATCGGTTGATTAAAAACCTCAAGCGCTTGAAATCCTGGATCAACCGGGAGGAGATCCGCTGTTTTCGGCTTTATGATGCCGATATCCCCGAATTTGCCGTTGCCATTGATGTCTACGAAGAGTGGGTGCACGTTCAGGAATACAGTCCCCCGGCGCATATTGATCCCCAAAAGGCCCGGGAGCGGCTGGAGACGGTGTTGGCGGTGATTCCGGAGGCGTTGGATCTGCCGTGGAATCATATTTTCCTCAAGGTACGTAAACGCCGCCAGGGGGGCACGGGTCATAATATCAAACCCCATGCCGGGCGCTTTCACAAAGTATCGGAAGGGGGCTTGCAGTTTCGGGTCAACTTTACCGACCATCTGGATACCGGGCTATTCCTCGATCACGCACCCACCAGGCGCATGTTGGGGAAGATGGCTGGAGAAAAACGCTTTTTGAATCTGTTCGGCCATACCGGGGCGGCGACAGTGGCGGCCGCGGCGGGGGGGGCCTTGGAAACCGTCACCGTGGATTTGTCCAATACCTATCTGGATTGGGCGAAAAAAAACATGGCCTTGAATGGTTTCAAGGGACCTGAGCATCAATTCATTCGGAAAGATTGTCTGGCCTGGCTCAAAGCGCAACAAAGGCTTTCCGGGAAGTCCAAACGTTTTGGCCTGATTTTTCTGGATCCACCGACTTTTTCCAACTCCAAAAGCCTGGATGCCCCCTTTGACCTGCAAAAGAGCCACGTCTCTCTGATTTCTCTGGCGGCTTCCCTGCTGGACCATGGGGGGGTGTTGGTGTTTTCGAATAACCTTCGACGCTTTCGAATGGATCGTGACGCTTTGCCCAAGCATCTGGAAGTGACCGATATCACCCGTGAGACTCTGGCTCCGGATTTTCAACGTAATGCGCGGATTCACAACTGCTGGCGCATTCGCTATCAAAAAAGTCTGGGTGGAAACAGTTCGCTTTCCGATAAAAATTGATTTGTTTTTGACGGTTTTTACGGTAAGTTACAAGATTGAAGAAGACACAGGCCAAGAGAATTGAGCCCGTGTTACAAGCCCGGGTCATCACAATTGACCAAACGCTGATTGTTTTGCTTTGAATGGAAACAATCTTGCATGGGGTGCCACTTCCTTTAGATATAAGCGATACGATCGACTTTTCCAGGAGGCCTTCTGACGTGAAACCAAAAAAATACCGCTTGGTAACCCGGAGCGATTTCGATGGACTGGTGTGTGCGGCGATCTTGAAGGAGGTGGACCTGATCGATGATATCAAGTTTGTCCATCCCAAGGATATGCAGGATGGCAAGATTGAAATCACCAGCCAGGATATCACCACCAACCTGCCTTACGTGGAAGGGGTGCATCTGGCGTTTGACCATCACTCTTCCGAGGTGATGCGCCGGGGGGGTAACCAGCCCGATAATCACATCATCGATCCCGATGCTCCGTCAGCTGCCCGGGTGGTGTTCGATCACTATGGCGGTGCAGCGGCGCTGCCCAGAATTTCCAATGAGTTGATGGTGGCGGTGGATCAGGGGGATTCGGCCCAATTTTCCAAGGACGAAATCCTCAACTCCACCGGCTGGCCGCTCCTGAACTTTCTCATGGATGCCCGCACCGGCTTGGGCCGGTTTCGGAGCTTCCGGGTCTCCAACTATCAACTGATGATGCAGTTGATCGACGAATGCCGGGAAAAGAGTGTCGAGGAGATTCTGGAGCTGCCGGATGTCAAGGAGCGGGTGGATCTCTATTTTGAGCACGAGGCCAAATGCAAGGAGCAGATCCAGCGCCTGGCCAAGGTGTACAATAACCTGGTGGTGCTCGATCTTCGGAATGAGGAGACCATCTGGGCGGGAAATCGCTTCCTGATCTATGCCCTCTATCCCGACTGCAACATTTCGATCCACGTGCTCTGGGGCTTTAAAAAGCAGAACACGGCGCTGCCCATCGGTAAATCCATCATCAATCGCACCTCCAAGACCAACGTCGGTGAGCTGGCGCTCTCCTACGGCGGTGGCGGGCATGCCAATGCGGGTACCTGCCAGGTGGCCAATGAGGATGCGGAAGATGTGTTGAAAGAGCTGATCGAAAAGATTACGGCGGACGGTTGAGCCGAATCAAAAAAAGCTGAACTGGGTTGGATCGGGAGGAGGTACCCTCCCGGTCGAGCCTGCTTTCGAATAAAAAAAAGGGGTCTCTCCGGTTGTTTTGGAGAGGCCCTTTTTTTATGTGGCTTGTGATGCTGCCGTTTGTGGCAGCAATTCCATCTGAAAATTGGATGCTTGGTGGCTTACCAACGACTCTAAAATTCGTCATTCCCGCGAATGCGGGAATCCAGGGAGTCTGGCACGAATCTATCCAATTTTTCCATAATTTTCAGTTGAATTGTCTGTTTTTTTAAAGGTTTGATTTATTCTTGCGGGCCATCATGATCTCCCTGGATCCCCGCTTTCGCGGGGATGACGAGTCAGGGAAGAGTGCCCAATTTTGAGATAGAACTGCTATAGCGCGTTTCGCATCAGGTGCAGATCAATGGTTGCTCGTCAGGTCAGGATCAGGGGTGTAGATTTTTGGTCCATCAGGCATCAGGGGCATTTGCCTTTTTTTCCCTCCATCATCTTTGGAGAGCAGCCGCCGGAGCAGCCGCAGTTGTTGCCCTTTGGGGGTGGGTTGAAGGTGCGTTTGAGACCTCTGCCTACATAGAGCAGGCAGAGGATTCCCACCACGGAGAGGGTCAAAATATCCATCAGGCTGGTTTCGTTCATGGTTTGATGACCACTCTCACTTTAAGTCTCTGTTTGGATCATGCCAGAAGGTGACCGACCTTGACGATGGAGAAGGCCAGGGTCCAGGCCAGGGTGAGGGAAAAGACGACGGAAAATCCAGCCCAGCGCCATCCCCCTGCTTCACGCCGAATGGCTGCGATGGTAGCGAGGCACGGGGCATAGAGCAAGGCGAAGACCATGAAGGAGAAGGCCACCAGGGGGGACATGGTGCCTGCCAATACCTCCCGCAGGCTGTCGGACTCTTCGGTGGCCTCTTCCCCCTGGGAGTAGAGCACCGCATAACTGGCCACCACCACCTCTTTGGCGACAAAACCGGTCAAAATGGCCACGGTATCCTTCCAGGTAAACTCCAAGGGGGCGAGAAGCGGGGCGACCGTGTGAGAAACTTGCCCCAGGTAGCTTTTTTCCAGGGCTTCCTGTCCCTGTTGCAGTTTCAGTTTGTGGAGTGCCTGATCCCGTTCAACGGTTGCGGGTTCATTTTCCAGCTGGGTGATGGCCTGTTCGTAGTTTATGGACCAGTTGATCTCTTTGGGGAACTCCTGCAAAAACCAGATGACGATGGATCCAACCAGAATGACTCCGGCGATTTTTTGCAGGAAGTTCAAGGCCTTGTCCCACATGTGCACAATTACGGCCCGCAAGGTGGGCAGGCGATAGGGGGGCAGCTCCATGACGAAGGCTTCGGCAGCGCCTTGGGGGAGAATTTTATTCAGAAAAACCGAGGCCGCCATGGCCATGATGATGGAGAGCATATACATGCCAAAGACCACGGTACCGGCATTTTCGGCAAAAAAGGCCCCGGCAAAGAGGATGAAGACCGGCAGTCTGGCGGCGCAGAGCATGAAGGGGTTGACCAGAATGGCGATGAGTCGGGAGCGGTCGCTTTCGATGGTGCGGGTAGCCATCACCGCAGGCACGTTACAGCCGAAGCCCATTACCAGGGGAATGAGCGCCTTACCGTGGAGGCCGAAGGTGTGCATCACCCGGTCCATCAGGAAGGCCGCCCGGGTGAGATAACCGGTTTCGCTGAAGATGGCCATGAAGAAAAAGAGGATGACGATGTTGGGCAGAAAGATGATGGTGCCGCCGACCCCTGCGATAATACCATCAATCACCAGATCGTGGACCATCCCTGGGGGAATGATATCGTCCAAGGCGTCGGAGACGATGGATACACCGGCATCGATCCAATCCATGGGATATTCGCCGATGGAAAAGGTGGTCTGAAACATCAGCCACAGGAAAGCGATAAAAATGGGAATCCCCATCACCTTGTGGAGCAGCAGGGTATCGAGCTTACGGGTCATGTCGAGGCGGGCGTTGGCGTCCGGGGTGACCTCAACCGCTTCGACGACCAAGCCGTGAACAAAACCGAAACGGGCGTCGGCAAAGAGCATTTCACACTCCTCGCCATGGTCTCTGGAAAGGTCGTAGCGTTCTCGACGAACCAGCTCCAGCAGGTGGGCATGCTCCTCCTCCTGGCGCAAAAGGGCGTCATCCCCCTCCAATAGTTTGATGGAGAGCCAGCGACCCTGATGGTCGTCCATCTCTTCCCCGGGGTGGAGATCGTGGAGATGTTTTTGTACCCGTTGCACCGACTCTTCCAGATGGCTGTCATACTGGATAAAGGAGGGGGTGGGGGGGGTGGATTGCCCGGCTACCGTGACGACACTGTCCAGGAGTTCTTCCATCCCGTTGCCGGAGATGGCGTTCATGGTGAGCACCGGTCCTCCCAGCATGGAGGAGAGGGATTTGATATCGATCTTGATTTTTTTCTTGTCCGCCTCGTCGATCATGTTGAGGAGGAATATGGTGGGCCGGCCCATTTCCATCAGCTGCGTGGTCAAAAACAGCGAACGCTCCAGATTACCGGCATCCAGCACGTTGACGATGATGTCGGCGTTGCGGGCGTTGATATAATCCCGGCTTTCCGCTTCCTCAGGGGTCTGGGTGGTGAGGGCGTAGACCCCGGGGAGATCCACCAGATTGATTTCCCACCCCTGGTGGTGGGTGATGCGCTGCTGCACCGCAACCGTGACCCGGGGATAGTTACCCACCTGGTCTTTGGATTTGGCGAGTTTATTGATGATGGAGGTTTTGCCGCAGTTGGGATTACCCACCAGAGCCACGGTAATGGAGCGCTGTTCAGACACGATAGGCTTCCTTTATTTCTTGAAAGACGCACTGCCTGACTTAAAGAATTCAGGCAATAAAAGATTCAACCGACAGACAATAAGCCTGTCGGCTGGATGCTTTGCAGCTTAACGCCCTATGGATCAGGGCGTTAAGCTGCTATGTCAGGAGAAGGTCGAAACGATTGGTCAGGAGTCGACCAGGATGTTTCTCGCGTCTTCGTTGCGGATGGTGAGGCGGTAACCCAGGATGGAATAGATACGGGGATCCCCCATGGGGGCTTTTACTTCCAACGAAATTTCTTTGCCTTTGACGATCCCCAGGGCCATCAACCGCCGCTTACTGGTTTCGTCTCCCATCAGGCGATGGATTTTGGCGGTTTCTCCATTTTTCAAGTCGGCAAGGGTCACGTTGGGCCTCCACGATGGTTGAACTGGATGCGTGCGGATTCAAGCCTGATTTGAGCTTGAAAGTCGCAGGCATGATCAAAGAGCCTTGTTGGTCAATGGTGGCAGCTAACTGCGAATCAATCTTGCTACCATCCGCTTCTTTACTATCATTGGCTCATTTTATTGTCAACCATGAATGATGGCGTTTGTAACATTTTATGATGATTCCATGACAACGGCCCCAGGCTGGTTGAAGAAGCCCTGTTTTTTGAGAAAAGTACGCAGGGTGAGCCCAACCAGAAGCACGGTGGAGGAGCCGCTCAACCACAGAGGAACCGCATCTTCCTGGGCTGAGGCCATGGGCGCTTCGATCACCAGGTTCCAGTGAAGAGCGATCCAGTCGATGAGAAGCCCGAACCCGACGGCACTCAGGAGAATGCCCAGCACATAGGCCGCCATGATCTTCCAGCCCAGCTCCCGGCCGATGATCCCCAAGGGGGCGATGTTGGTGGCGGGGCCTGCGATGAGAAAAGCCAGGGCCATGCCCGGGGTGAGGCCGCTATAGAGCATGGCGGCGGCCAGTGGGGTGGAGGCGGTGGCGCAGACATAGACCGGAATGGAGGCCACCACGATCAGGAGCATGGCCATTATCCCGCCATCGGCATACTGGTGCAGGTCACCGGGAGGTAACCAGGTCATCACTGCCGCAGCCAGAAGCAATCCTACCCCAAGCCACAGGGCCAGATCATCCCAAAGATCGGTGAGGGCGTAGCGCACGCCCAGCTCAAAGCGCCTCCAAACCGAAAGCTTTTTGAAATCCATCTCGGGGGCCGAACTGCCACAACAGCCACCACTGGAGCAGGCCGATTCACTCTTTTTTTCCGTTGGGGCTGGGTTGGTTTCCATGGCTGGGCCGGGGGCTTGGCTGCTGTTTTGGCTCTCCAAAATAGGCATGGTGGCGCACCCCCCTTCATCCCGGGTCATGATGGGAATGGTGTTGCCACTCCCCAGGGCCATGATGGGGATGGCCGTGCTTCTGGTTGCGTAGCCGGATGGCGCGGCAACAGTGGATTGTACCGCCACAGGAATGGGCTTGGGAGCTGCGGGCTTGGGGAGCTGTTGTGGGGCTTCTTCCTTATCCACCAGCAGGGTCAAAAATCCCGAAAGCAGGGCGCTCAGGATGGCGGTGATGGGGCGGATGATGGTCATGATGGGGCCCAGCATAATCCACGAAACCGCTACGGAATCAACGCCGGTTTCCGGAGTGGCCACCAAAAAAGAGACCGTGGCTGGTTTTGACGCCCCATTGCGCCTCAACCCCAAAGCCATGGGAATCACCGAGCAGGAACAGAGGGGCAGGGGGGCACCGATCAGGGCACCTCTCAGGATGGGGCCGCTTCCCTTCCCCCCCAGCCAGCGGCTGATGGTACTTTCAGGAATCCAATATTTGATAAACCCCGCAGCGAGCAGTCCCCCCACCAGCCAGGGGGCCATGTCCAGGGTGAGATCCAGCAGATTGTTCAGGTAAGACATCGGGTTCTCCATGGGGTTCATTTACAACTTGTTAACGTAACCGGGGTCAATCCAGGCTGTTTTCGTCTGGATTGGGGTCACTCTTTCCGTTACGGTACAACCTACAGTAGCTTTAGGTTCAAGGGAAAAAATGCAAATGAGAACACGAATCCAAATCGGTAAGCTTGCCAAGGCGGGGGGGTGCAAGGTGCAGACCATTCGCTACTATGAAGAAATCGGGCTCCTGGAACCCCCCATGCGTTCCTCCGGCAACCAGCGCATCTATGCCCAACACCATCTGGATCGGCTGGTTTTTATCCGCCACTGCCGGGATCTGGGCTTTCCCCTGGATCGTATCCGCAAGCTGTTGGCTCTCAACGACGATAGTGAGCGTGCCTGCGAGGAGGTGGAGGAGATCGCCCGGGAGCAGTTGGGGGAGGTGGAGCGCAAGATATCGATTTTGAATGGCCTGAAGTTGGAACTGGAGCGGATTATCAACAGTTGCAGTGGATTGGGGCCTGCCGGGGATTGCGAAATCATCCAGGCGCTGGCGGATCACAGCGCCTGTTTTTCCAACCATCATGAGGGGGATGAGAAAGGGTGAAGGAGGGGTGGCGCTCTGATGGAGCTTTGAGTTGTCAGGGGGGATCAGGCGGGGGGCTTCTTGGGTTTTTTCTTGACCACACTTTTAACACACGCCACCAGATCCCGGGTCATCAAGCTCCCCTTTTGATAGCGATCTTCAGGCTCTTTTTCCAGCAATCGATTGATCACCTGCTCCAAACAGGGGGGTAGCCCCGGTCGGTGAGTGCGAACGCCGGGGGCGGGCTGGCGGGTGATCTGAAACAGCGTGCTGGCCAGATCATCCCCATGGAAGGGGCGTCGACCGGTGAGAAGCTGATAGAAGAGGGTGCCCAGGGAAAAAAGATCCGAGCGGCCATCCACCTTGGCGCCGGCGATCTGCTCCGGGGACATATAATGGGGTGTGCCCATGACGTGTCCGGTGCGGGTTTGGCCAATATTGCTTTCGGTCAGGCGGGCAATGCCAAAATCGGTCACCTTCACATCCCCGCTTTCCGGGTCGTAGAGGACGTTGGCCGGCTTGATATCCCGATGGACGACGCCGTTTTTGTGGGCATAATCCAACGCCATCGCCACCTTGGCCATGATCTGAATCAGCCGTGTCAGGGGCAGGAGGTCGCCTTCCTGGGTGTAGCGCTCCAGATTGTGGCCCGGCAAAAAGGCCATGGCGATATAGGCCACATCCTGCTCTTCGCCGCTGTCGTGGATGGTGACGATGTTGGGATGGTTGAGGCGTCCAGCGCTTTCAGCCTCCCGGAAAAAGCGTGTCTTGGCGTTCTGAAGATCCTCTCCGGCAAATTCATCTCCCAAGGGTAGGGTTTTGATCGCCACCGTCCGATTGATCTTTGGATCCCGCCCCTGGTAAACCACCCCCATGGCCCCGCGTCCCAGCTCTTTTTCGATGATGTAGCGCCCCAACATCGGTTTTTGTACATCGGATACCCCTTCCGTATCCGGGGTCGGGAGCAGGGTGTTGGCCCCGGTGGAGGCGGGGCCTGGCATCAGGTTGCTGGAGAGGGCATCGGTGCGTTCCAGGCGCTCTGCCACATCCCGAAAACCGGGGGCGTGGTCGAGGATGGTGCGGTAGGCGGAGGAGGCCTTGGCATATTGGCGTTTGCGTTCAAAATCCAGGGCCAGATGGAAATAAATTTCCATCAGGGTTTCGTCCGGTGGGCACTTGCGAAACTTTTCAAAAGCCAGATCCAACTGCCCCTGCCCCTGAAAAACCAGTCCCAGGAGACGATTGTTTTCAGCGGATTCGGCGGCAAAAGTGCGATGGTTTCGCTCTGATGCGAGAAATCCCCGGGTGGTAAAGAGGGGATAGCCGATGGCCAGGAGCAGCAGAGGCCCCATCAGCTGAAGCCATAGAGAGGTGGCCACCATCAGATAAAAGTGTGTGCCGACAAGCCCCAGCCCGATCAGCAGGCTGATGATCGCCGCTCCCCCCGGTGACAACCTGGGCAGAACACCGGCCAAAAAGAGCAATAGCGCCAGATAGAGCCCGAGCTTGGCTGGAAAGCCCCAGGAGGGAATGGTAAAGCGGTCCAGGTTGAGGAGGGATTCCACCCCGTGAGCCAAGAGCGTGACTGGAGCCATGGCGGGGGAGAGTGGTGTTGCAAAGTGACCTGCCAGACCGGGAGCCGTCACGCCGATCAAGACGATGCGATCCCGATATTTTCCGGCTTTGATCCGACCGTTCAGAAGATCGACAAAGGAGTCCACCGGGAAGGGGTGGTCGTTTCTGGGGTCTGAATAAAAATAGGGGTTGAAACGGCGTTGGTGGTTGGTGGGTAGCTGCAGATTGCCCAGCTGAATGGTGCCATCGGGATGGAGATGAATATCACTGGCAGACAGGTTTAATGCCCGGGCGGCAGTGAGTAGAGTCAGGGAGGGAAAAAAATCTCCCTGGAAGGAAACAACCAGGGGCAGGCTGCGCAGGCTGCCATCGGAATCCAGCGCCAAAACCTGTGCGCCAACACCAGCCGCCGCCCGTCCCAATTGGGCCATCGGGGGAGTGGCTGCCCGGGCCATGAGGGGTTGGGCCACTTCGGGAATGGGTTCGGCTGGAGGGGGGATGGTGTGGCGGTGAAGATAGTCATCCAGGGGCTTGGTTGGGGCTTGGGTGGGTAGTCCCGGAATGAAGGTGCCTCCCAGCACCACATTGCCCGCTTCGCGCAGGGCGTTGGCCAGCTGCCGGTCGGTGTCGAGCTTTTGGATGGCGTCGGTCAAAATACGACTCAAAACCCGGCTGTCCCGGACCATGGCCATCTGGTTGTCGGCTTCCTCATCGCCTTTTTTCGGGCTCATTTGATGCAGGCTGGAACTCTGGAGAAAACCGAGGGCGCGGGTCAGGTGAGCGAGTCCCGGATCATTTTGGGCTTCCAGAAACAGGACATTTTCCACCACCACCTTGGGTTTGCCTTGGGCCAGTTTGTTGATCAGACGGGCATGGGTATCCCGGGGCCAAGGCCAACGACCCAGTTCAGAGATGCTCTTTTCATCGATGGCGAGGATGGAGATGGGGTGTTTTGGCGGACGGGCACTCAGCTGCACCCCCCAGTCATAGGCGGTGCGTTCCAGGCCCTGGATCAGGTCTCCCTGATCGTTGGCCACCAGAAAAAGAGTGAGGGCAAGTCCCAAAAGCCAGGGATTACGCCAAAAACGAATTGTCATGAGCCGCATTCTATACCCGGATTCCCGCCAATACCATTGTTCCTTTGCGCCCCTCCAAGGTTGTGATTCCAAGCAGGAACAGGCTACGTGATCGGGGAGAGGATATTTCGGTATTTTTGGTGGGAGTGCTCCCCCCGGTTATTCGAACCCGTCGTAGAATAGTGTCGAGAGTGGGGTGAGATTGTTGGTCGGCCTGTTTTTCAGTTCCTGTGAATACCGCCAGCGCTTTTTTTCATCCAGCGTAAACGATAAGATGGCGGTTTGCTGAAAGTCACTTTTTAAGTCGAGAGAGCGCTTGCCGCCACATCCATGATCAGAATTCAAAAAGAAGATTTTTCCGTAGAAGAGGAAACCGCTGCCCTGATTCAAGATTCCACCGTGGTGGGCGGGGTGGTGAGTTTTGTGGGCACGGTACGGGATTATGTGGATGACTCCCGGGTGGTGGCCATGGAGCTGGAACACTATCCCGGCATGACCGAATCGGAGTTGGAAAAGATCGAAGTGGCTGCCCGGGTTCGGTTTGGTGTGGAAGAGATTTCCGTGGTCCATCGGGTGGGGCGCCTGGGGGTAGGTGAAAACATCGTTCTGGTGATCGCTGCCGCCCGCCATCGGGCCGACGCCTTCGATGCCTGCCGTTATATGATCGACCATCTTAAAATTCACGCCACCTTCTGGAAAAAAGAGTATCTTGATAGTGGGGAGACCCAGTGGGTCAAAGGGTGTCCCGGCTGTGAAGCCGCAGCCAGCCAGTGGTCCGATCTGGGGGCGGTGGCCCATGCCCACGACCGTCCAGTGGAGGCAGCGGCTACCCCGGAGCAAAAAACGTCGGATTCCAACCACCAAGAGAGTGCACTCAAGCCATCATCAGAAAAAAATCACCACCCTGGAGATACCCATCACCATGGGGGAAAGGCGACCTGGTCTGGATTGCGAGTGGGTATTTTAACCCTTTCCGACAGCCGCAACCGCCAATCCGACAAGAGCGGAGATGCCTTGGAAGGGATGGTGCTGGGGTTGGGGGCCATGGTCGCCGCCCGGGAAATTTTGCCGGATGAACAGATTCGGATTCAGGAATGTCTTCTGGAGTGGAGTGATACCTCCCACCTCAACCTGATTCTCACCACCGGTGGCACAGGTCCCGGCCCCCGGGATGTCACCCCGGAAGCCACCCGCCAGGTGTGTGATCGGGAGCTGCCTGGGTTTAGTGAATTTATCCGCGCTGAAGGATTGAAACAGGTCCGTTCAGCACTCCTTACCCGGGGGGTGGCGGCTTTTCGGGGGCAGACCCTGGTGGTCAACCTGCCCGGCTCCACCCGGGGGGCGGTGCACTCCCTGGAAGCCGTTTCAGATCTCATCCCCCACGCCCTGCGGATGGCTCGGGGGGGGGGACACTGACGCACCCGTTTGGTTGAGGCCCCGGCAGGTTGTTGGCGTTGTGGCAGGTTGGTTGGCGTCCTGGTGGGCATTCCAGCACTCCTCGGCAGGTATCACGGCATACCCCCGGTAGGCATCACGGCAGACACTTGGTATTAACCAGCACGAAATACCGATCCCGGCTTGGTCTTTTCCCGGGGTATTATCTGACTACGAAAAAAGGATTGGATCCAGCGATGATCTCATTTTCCGATGCCCGAAAACAGGTCATGGAACAGGTAAAGCCCATCACCGATATCGAGCAGGTGGCTGTTGCAGATGCCTTGGGCAGGGTGCTGGCCGCCCCGGCCAAGGCGCTCATCGATGTGCCCAACCACGACAACTCCGCGATGGATGGCTATGGGGTGCGCTTCAAGGATCTTTCATTGGATCAGCCAGTGGGGCTTGAAGTGATAGCGGACCTGCCCGCCGGGGATCGGTTGACCAAGCCCCTGGGGGGTGGCGAAGCGGTGCGGATCATGACCGGCGCCCCCATCCCCGACGGTTGCGACTGCATCGTCATCCAGGAGGTGGTGACCTGGGAGGCGGGGGGGCAGTTGATGGTGCCTCCTGGTCAAAAAAAGGCTCAGCACATTCGTCGGGCAGGGGAAGATATCGCCAAAGGGGAGAAGGTGCTTCCGGCAGGGCGGCGTTTGGGCCCTGCTGATTTGGGGCTTCTCACCTCCCTGGGACTGGTCGAGGTGGCCTGTTATCGCAAACCCCGGGTGGCGCTACTCTCCACCGGCAACGAAGTGGTGGAGGCGGGGACGCCCCTCAAGCCCGGCCAGGTCTATGATTCCAATCGTTCCTCCCTGCGGGGGGCGCTGCAATCCCTGGGCGTTGATATCATCGATCTGGGCCTGGTCCAGGACGACCGCAAAGCCATTACCGATATTTTGGCCCGAGGGGGAGAAGAAGCCGATGCGGTCATCTCCACCGGTGGGGTTTCGGTGGGGGATTACGACCTGATCAAGGAGGTGTTGATCAATCAGGGCCAGATTCATTTTTGGAAGGTCTCCATGAAACCCGGCAAGCCCCAGGCCTATGGCCGTTTGGGCAAGGCCCTCTTTTTTGGCCTGCCGGGCAACCCCGTCTCGGGGCTGGTGGTTTTTCTGCTCATGGTGCGTCCTGCGCTGATCGAGATGATGGGGGCCACACCGGAACCGGAGCGAATCTTGAGACTGCCTTTCAAGGGGAGCCATCGGAAAAAACATGGCCGTATGGATTTTGTCCGGGGCGTGGTGCACTTTGATGGCCGAAAAGCGCCCTGGGTGGAGACCACCGGTCCCCAGGGGTCGGGGATATTGACCTCCATGTCCAAAGCCAACGCCTTCATCGTGCTCCCGGAAGGCCCGGTCAAACTGAAAGATGGAGATGAGGTGTCCGTACTCATGATCGACTATGGCTGATGAAAAACGTTTGACCCATTTTGACGAAACCGGCGCTTCCCGGATGGTGGACGTCTCTGCCAAGGGGGTCACCGAGCGGCTGGCGGTGGCGGTGGGCCAGGTGGTCATGGCCCCGGAAACCTTTCGCCTGGTCATGGATCGGGGGATGGCCAAGGGGGATGTGCTGGAGGTGGCCCGCATTGCAGGCATCATGGGGGCCAAGCGGGTGGATATGTTGATTCCCCTCTGTCACCAACTGGCTTTGACCTCGGTAAAAGTGGCCTTTGAGCCCCACTCCGAAACCGCCACCATCGGCATCGAGGCCCGGGTAAAGACCGCCGGACGCACCGGTGTGGAGATGGAGGCCCTGACGGCGGTATCGGTGACGGCTCTGACGATCTATGACATGTGCAAGGCGGTGGACCGGGATATGCGGATTGAAGGCATTCGGCTGATGGAAAAAGTGGGCGGCAAGTCCGGCCATTATCTCAGATCCCAAGAGACTGGCTGATGCCCCTGGTCGATACCTTTGGCAGAACCATCCGCTACCTGCGGGTTTCGGTTACCGACCGCTGCAATTTTCGCTGTCACTATTGTCGCCCGGCTGAGGGGATTGCCTTGGCTGAGCAGGAGGAAATTCTCTCCCTGGAGGAGATGGCGCGACTGGTGCGGCTCTTTACCGAACTGGGGGTGGAGCGGGTGCGCTTGACGGGGGGGGAACCTCTCCTGCGTCGCAACGTGATGGAGCTGATTGAAACACTGGGGGCACTCCCCGGTCTGGAGGATCTTTCCCTCTCCACCAACGCCTTGCTCCTGGCCCGCCATGCCCGGGGGCTGCGGGAGGCGGGGGTGGGGCGGGTCAATATTTCCCTGGATTCCCTCAATCCGGAAACCTTTTTCACCATCACCCGCAATGGCCGCCTGGATACGGTATTGGCCGGGATCGATGCTGCCGTGGCTGCGGGTTTGGGGCCGGTCAAGGTGAATATGGTGGTGATGCGGGGGATCAACGATTCCGAAATCACCGCCATGGTGGACTTTGCCCGGGAAAAAGGGGTGATTTTGCGTTTTATCGAGACCATGCCGGTGGGGGAGGCGGGTCAGGAGGTGGTGGATCGCTTCATGCCTGCTGAGGAAATATTGCAAGTGGTCAAAGAGCACGCTGGCAGCGAGTTGATTCCGGTCAAAATTTCCCGGGGGGCGGGGCCCGCACGCTATTATCGTATCTCTGGAAGTACCGCTGAAGTCGGGGTGATCTCCGCTCTTTCCCAACACTTTTGTGAGGGGTGCAACCGGGTGCGTCTTACCTCCCAGGGCTCTCTGGTGCTCTGTTTGGGGCGGGTGGATTCGGTGGATCTGAAGACCCCCCTGCGCAATGGGGCCAGCGATGAAGAGATGAAAACCCGGATTCAGGCCGCCATCGATACCAAACCCATGGGTCATCAGTTCGATGCCGAGACCCCCAAATCAGGCTCCAACCATCGCATGTCCGCTTTGGGGGGATGATTTTTCCCGAACCTCCACTCTCCCTTTAAACCATTCCTGCCCCTACGTTTGCCCTGGTATAGCAGAGTTCTGTCTCAAAATTGAACACTCTTCCCTGACGCGTCATCCCCGCGAAGGCGGGGATCCAGTGAGCTGATGATTGCCCTCAAGGAAAGACCAGATCTTCAAGAAAGGCCGGTGTTTTGCTGAAAGTGATACAAGATTTTGGAAAGGTTCGCGCCAGCCCCTCTGGATTCCCGCATTCGCGAGAATGACGGCAAAAATGCAACGGCATATGTCCAATTCTTGATTTGAATGGCTATAGTGGCGACCGGATTTCCCCTTCATTTTCAGCCGCTCCGCTCCTGCAGCTCTTAGCCCTTTTTTCCTCCACAGAGGGGACAATCGGGATTTTTGGGGATCTGAATGCGGTGATAGATGCCGTCCAGGGCGTTGATGAGCAGCATGAATCCGGCAAGACTCTGACCGATACCCAAAATCTCTTTGATGGTTTCCGTCGCCTGAATCGTACCCACCAACCCGGGGAGTGCGCCCAATACCCCAGCGGTTGAGCAGGTGGGGGCGGTGCCAGGGGCTGGTGGGGTGGGAAAGAGGCAGGCGTAACAGGGGGCTTTGGCATCGATTCCGTGACGGAAGGTGGCGACTTGCCCTTCAAAGCCCAGCACGGCTCCTGAGATCAACGTTTTTTTCTCCTGTAGGCACGCTTCATTGATCAGGTGGCGGGTGGCAAAATTATCGCTGCCATCCACCACCAGGTCGCACTCGGCAATCCATTCCCGGACATTTTCGGCATTCACCCGGCCTTCCCGGGGAATCACGGTGACATCGCTGTTCAAGGCGGCGATGGCCCGGGTGGCGGAGTGGACCTTGGGAGTGCCGACGGATTGGCGGGTGTGGATAATTTGCCGTTGCAGATTGGAAAGATCCACCCGGTCGTGATCGGCGATGACCAGGGTGCCTACCCCGGCGGCGGCCAGGTAGAGCGCCACCGGGGAGCCGAGTCCCCCAGCCCCCAGAAGAAACACCTTGGCAGCCAGGAGTTTTTCCTGGCCAACCCCGCCAATTTCCCGCAACAGGATTTGCCGGGAATAACGATCAATTTGGGTGTCGGAAAGAGGCATGGGCGTCAACGGTTCTTTGGGCTGGAGGAGAGCGGGCCGGGAGATCCAAAAAAAACACCAGTGTAAAACATTCTGCGCCTGTTTGGGAGAGATGTGGCTGTTGCGAGAGGGGCTTATGTTGTCGACAACGCCAGATCGGTCCGGGTCTGATTGAATGTGGTGCGGGGATTGGCAGAAATGAGTGGAAAGGGGGTGGGAATATACGGCCAGGATGAGAGCTGGAGGCTCTTAAGGGTATTGCGGATGGTGGCCTGGGGAAACAAAGGGAGGTCAATGGATCTGATTGGAAATGGCTGGAGGGAGCTATCAGCTTGGTAGCGTTTGCCAGGCAAGAGTCTGTTTGATGGGTCAATAGTCTGTTTGATGGGTCAATATTTTTTATATTTGGAGACCACCACGCCTATGATGGAAGTTTGATGATTTATCTCGGTGAGGGGGTAGCGGTGGTTCAGTGGTTTGAGATATCGGCGTTCACCATCAAGGATGAGTTGTACTTGCCAAGACTTGATCTGACAGATGTAGGATATTCCTAGGTTCGAAAATGTTCGTTGGGCAACCCATTCACCAGGGAAGCATAAAGTGGGCGCTCCACCTTTGAGCGTGGCCCCACCCCCCGGACCCCCGATGACCACCCCTGACCGCCAAAACCGGCTCCGCCGGCGGCCAGGGGTGACCATGGTAACCAGGGGGTCAACCCCATCTCAAAGGTCGTTCGTCCATTTATATTCCCGGGCGACTGCGATGCTTGTGTCAATGCTGAGTCACTGTGAATCATGCAGCAACCTTCCTGTCTGTCTGGTGAAGTCTTTCCAAAACCTTATCCTGTGCCAGTTTCTTGCTGTCCAGGAAGGTCTGCATAGGAGTCTTACCATAGCAATATTTTCCTGTGTGTGTTCTCTCATTGTTATACAGGGGGGAAATCGTTACGCCATTCGTGCAGGTCGGAACTTACCCGACAAGGAATTTCGCTACCTTAGGACCGTTATAGTT